>JAZSLM010000012.1:0-9607 GCA_045535375.1 Eubacteriales bacterium | reverse complement strand
GGCGGCGTTTGCTCACTGTTATGGTCTTACGGAGATAGTACTCGGAAAGAACGTCCATACGCTTGAATATGATGCGTTCTATTACTGTAATAATATGACAAGCTTTACTCTTTCGGAAAAGCTGACCCCCGAAACTGTCAATAACAGCGTCGTGGGGGGATGTAATAAGCTGACTACGCTTTACGTCCCTGCGGCGGCGGAATTCGTACCGAATTCGATCGCAAAATTCGGCGCTCTGACCGAAATCGTGGTGGAAGACGGCAATCAGCATTATTTTTCGGATCACGGTGTGCTCTATGAGCGCACCGAGGAGGACGGACAGCTTCTGCACACCTATCCCCGTGCAAAAGCCGACGAAGGCTATGCTATTCTCGAGGGTACCAAAACCGTCGGTAAGGATGCGTTCAGAGATAATAAGCTTCTCACAAAGGTAACGATGCCCGAAAGTCTTGAGGTGATAAAGCAGGCGGCGTTTGCTTACTGTTATGGTCTTACGGAGATAGTACTCGGAAAGAACGTCCATACGCTTGAATATGATGCGTTCTATTACTGTAATAATATGACGAGCTTTACTCTTTCGGAAAAGCTGACCCCCGAAACTGTCAATAACAGCGTCGTGGGTGGGTCCAAAAAGCTGACAACGCTTTATGTACCTGCAACAGCGGAGTACGCGCCACCGTCACTCTATCGGCATAGTGCGCTTGAGAATATTTTCGTAATTGATGAGGCGGGAAACCGCGATGCGCTCGGAGTTGCATACTTCTCCTCGGATGGAGTTCTGTTCAGCGCAGACGGAACGACCTTGATACAGATCCCGACAGCCAAGCAGATAACCGAGTACGCGATCCCCGAAACGGTCACTGTCATCGGCGAAAGAGCCGCGTATGACCACAAGTATCTGCAATCGGTTTCGATCCCCGCGGGGGTTACCGAAATAGGAAGATATGCCTTTGAATACTGTGATGAGCTGTCGCTGATCATGGCAATTGGATGCAACCCCGAAACCATAGGCTGGGCTGCACTTGATGCTAACGATAATGTGGCGATAGTGTGCGACGAGGGCAGCTCGCTCGTGGAGCACGCCATATATCATAAGCTCGTTTACGTCACGGGCGGCAATCTGATCACTGCCAAAGTCGAAAAGAAGCTGACGGGAAGTGACGGCTATACTGAAGATTCTCTTTCCTCTTACCGCGTCAGCGTATTCCTCGGCGATAACGGAACGGCGGAGGAATATGAATTCCCTGCCTATACAGCAGGTGACTATATTCTGATCCCTGCTGAAAAGACTGCGAACAACGGTGAGAGCATCAAGGACTACAGTAAGGTGACCGTCCGCCTTATCTCCAAAACGGGAGAATGCGAGGAAAGCGTCACCTTGGTCGAGCTTGATGAAAACAAATGCGCCGAGGTGACTCTCCGCGCGGCGCAAAAGGGCTACGTAACGGGAACCGTCACTGCGCAGAGCCGTGCCACGGTTGCTATATACGATAGTGAGGGAGCGCACATTCAAACAATGAATCTGAACTCCGGAAAATATACGAGCGACTATCTTCCTGCGGGAAATTACACGGTCGTAGCACTCCAGGGTAAAGTCAGAAATTGGATTCAGAATTCACTTTCCGACTACGAAACGCTCGGAATGCAGGAGGGCAGCGATTACGTTAAGAGCACGGTAAAGCTTATAAATGGCGAGATAGCGGTGCAGGATATCACCATATCCAAGGAGAGCACATATGCCTCGGTATGGCTCGACGAGGGCAAGACCTCGTATCTCTTGCTTGACAGCGAGGTCACAGCATCGGGAAGGATAGATTTCCGCCTGAGCTACAGCCTTAAGGAAGAATTCAAGGATTATGCTCTTTCGGGCAAGGAGATAGTTATCACGATCCCGCAGGGACTCCTCGTATCCGAGGAAAGCGTGACTCTGGACGGAGCTTCAGCATCCGACACCGAACTGACCGACAGCGAGCTTCGTATCAAGATCACAGAAAACTCGGGCACTGTTCAGTTTTCCGCAAGCCCCACAGCTTACGGTCTGATCGTTTCTTCGGCTTCCTTCTGCTTTGACTATGCGGGAGTCAGCTATCGGGAATTTGCGGGCAGTATCTCCACGACCGTGGAGTACGTAACCATCGAGGTGCCGACAACCACCTCTACTCAAAGTATTCTGGTGCAAGGAGTAACCGTCCCGGGTGCTTCGGTCACCGTCTATGACGGCGAATGGGTCATCGGGCGCGCAACCGCTTACGAAAGCGGACGTTGGTCGGCTCTGGTCGAGCTTTCGGGCAACGATGCCGACGCGCTTCATCTTATCAGCGCATCGGTAACGGTTGACGGTGAAACTAAAACCACCGCGCAATATGAGATTCTGTTTGCCGATAATCTGACCAATATCAAAAACTTGCATATGTATTATAATGGAAGGAAGCACGTTATTAAGTCCGACGGCTCCGTGGATCCCTTACCCATTTTGTTTTCTCCGTACGAAAGCGATTATATGTTCCATATTCAGCTTGAAAATGATGAAAACGTAGAGAGCGTGTATATTACCGACGGCAGAGGCGATATGGATGCCTATTATATGGGAACAAAGGACGAAAACGGCTGGTGGGTGATAAACGCAACGTACGATACTATAATGATCTTGGCGAATTTTGGCAGCAATATGGAGAGTAAGGGAAACATTTGGTATGTAGGCGGAGATCCGTTTGACGATAAAGGCAATTATTACCAACAGGAAATTACGGTCTTGCCTCCCGGCCCGTTCAGCATAGGATTCATCAACAAGCCCCTTGATGAAACGATAAATAACTACATCATCGACAAATACTCAAATATCGACCCCGAGGTGATGAAGGATGAACTGTCGGATATGCCCGAAATGTGGCAGAACGCCACGGGCAGAGTCAATTCCGACACACGCGACTCCGAGGGCTACGGAGTGCTTGATTTTGAGATCGATCTGAACAATGAGGCGGAAGCGACTCTGCATTATAAGATTACTGCCGCAAGGGATGCAAGCGTCACCCGCGCTCAGCTTGATGCCGATGAAAGCTATTGGAAGAACGTGGACGGCGAGGGCAATACGGTTTATACTAAATACTATTACGAAGAAACCGACTACTATAAGAGTCTTGTATCCGGCTCTTCAGCCGGCGATGAGAGTCCGAGTGCATTCTCCGGACGCAGAGGCGGCAACGCTTCAAACGCGCTGATGAAGATGGGCTCAACTTCGTATGAATTCCCCGCAGGAGTTGAAGAGGGCGCAAAGATCGTATCCACCGAAGTCATCGGATGGGCGGCGGGCGAGATCAGCGAGACCTTCGGCAAGCAGGTCGGCGGTGCGTCGGCTGTTTTCGGTGTTTACTCGGACGTCATAGAGGTAGGCAATAATATGGTCAGCCTTTTCGGCGCAAGACAGGCAATAATCAATTCCGGAATGAGCCAATCAGCTATCGACGCCAGACTTCAGGCGCTCGATCGATTGACGATGGGATATATGATCTGTGCGGGTCTGCGCTATGCGACAACGGTAATGGGCGTTGGTATGCTTCTCGCGGGCGGAGTTCCCTTTATGGCGGGTCTTGCCGTTGCGGGTCTGATCGCTATGATGAATGCCTACGTAAATCAGACCTTAAACGATTGTCTCAGCAATCTTATGGATTTCAGTCTGCCATGGATCATTGACCCCTCGGGATACGTCTACGAGGCTGTTACCGACAACCGCGTTGAAGGCGCGACCGCTAAGGTATACTATCGGGATGAAAATACGGGGGAAGCAGTGCTGTGGAAAGCAGAGGAATACGATCAGAGCAATCCGCAGATCACGAACGAAGAAGGGATCTTTGCGTGGGACGTTCCGAACGGTATGTGGAAGGTCGTGGTGGAAAAGGAAGGCTATGAAAGTGTTGAAAGCGAGTGGCTGCCCGTTCCCCCGCCTCAGGTAAACGTGTATCTCAGTATGGTCAGCACTCAGGCTCCGACCGTCACTTCCGTTCATCTCTATAAGGATACTGCCGTGATCGAATTTTCTCAGTATATGAAGTTCGACAGCGTTACCGCGGATATGTTTTCTATGAACGGTTCTGCCGCTGTTGGAAAGGTCGAAGCGATCGATCCTAAAGAAAGCGCAGTTGATTCGGGAGAAATGCTTGCCCGACAGTTCAAGCTCTATTATAGCGGCGGCAAAGTCACAAGCATCACGGTTTCTGCCGAAGTACTCAACTACGTGGGCACCGCTATGGAAAAGAATGCTGTTTTCGACAACCTCATAACCGAATATGAAACCGAAGGTCTTGCGGGAGAAGAGAAGATCGTTGTCGTTTGCGGACAGGAAATGATCTATCAGCTTCACGTGCAACCTGCCGAGGCGGCGACGAGTGTTAAGCTTTTCTACAAGATATCCGATTCATATAACGTGGCGATCACGGATATCGGTGAACCCGATGCGAACGGAGTAATACCAATCAAGATCCTCGGCAACCTGCCGACGACTGCCGTGATAGACATATACGTTGAGGGTTCAACGATAAGCAAACGTATAGAAGTGCAGGTGACCGAGAAGCATCCCGACGACGGAGAGGAAACGACCGCACACGAAGACGTTACAACCGAAGGACCAAGCGAGAGCAATATCGCAGAGCCTGAAACAAGCGTCGAGAATACGGATTTTACCGACGAACCAAAAGAGAATAACGCCGCTTTCCTTTGGATTGCTGTAGGTCTTATGGCAGCTGCGGCGATCTTGGCAGTTGCTCTTGCCTTTGCGATGAAAAAACGCAAGAAAATCGAATAAAGAAATTGTGAATATATGAAAATTACACGCCCGGTGCGGATATCTGACCGCATCGGGCGTGCGTTTATTTAATATTTGTAAAGATTATTTTGCAAACACTAATTCCATAGCTCGTTTCCTTCTTCTGCATAAACTCTGCGGGGATTTTGCTCATATATTGCTTGTTGAGCGCGGAGCTACCGAGGTAGGCTTCTATATTGCTGACGGGCAGGACACACCAATCGTTGTCGTAAGGCTTGTTTGCTATATAGTATTCCGCAATGGTGGTCAGCACATTCAGAGGAACGCCGACGAGTTGTATGCTTTCGATATATGCCATCTGCTCGTATGTGAGCTTTACCGCCTCGCGGCGCAGAGCGCCAAGCTCCAAGGCATCGGCAATGGCGGCATCGAAGGATAATACCCACTCCGCGCGGGTAGTTCCCGTGAAGATCGGCACTTGGTACTGCTTGACCTTGTTGCTCCATTCGTCCTCCCACTGCTTTGTTCTTTCCGCAAGACAATGGATGTGCTTGTTGACCTTGGTTCTGTTAGCGAATATAAAATCCGCGATGGCGTGAACGTGGCGGTAATACCAACCCGCGCCGTCCTCATTCACAAGCTCGGGAAACTCCTCGTGATATTCGGGAAAGCTGATCTTGAATTGCCATTCCGCAATCGGAGTGGCATTTTTCTTTTTTACAGGCATACTGCACCACGCACAAAGGGCGCGTCGTGCGTATTCGATACGTTCACGCGGATCTCCGTCCTTAAGTGAGCCGTCGGCATTGTGAAAAAGATACCCGCGGGCAAGGATAGTGAAAATGCGCGCAAAGCCCTTGAAGTCCTTGATCATTTCGGTGGTGAACCTGCCGAGAAAAGAGGTGTCCTTGCCGTTTGATACGGCATAGATCGGCTGACCGATATAGGCTTTATATTCGTTCCATTCGTTGGTCACTTTCGGTAAGCCTCCTTCTTCAAAGCAAATTTTTCAACATAATCCCAAAGCACGTCCCAAAGGAACGACTGCTTGTTAAGTGCAACCACGTACTTGACCGCCGTAGCAGGCTTGCAGATGCCCTTGACAAGCTCCAAGCACTTCTTGGCAACCGCCTCGCGGTAGTTTGTCCCGGATAACTTATCCGTATAGGCTTTGAGCAGAGCCGTCATTTCGGGCGTATCCCCCTCATAATGCAGCCGTGCGCGGTTCTGCTGAATGTTGTCGTTATCGGTATCCATAATCAGATCTCCGAGCAAGCGGTAACCGCCGCAACGGAAATCCGAGAACAGATCGTAATACTCGGTAAATTCATCCTCGGGCAGATACTTGCACAGGAACAACGTTCTCTGATCTTCGGTCATAAAGTGCCACTTTTCCTCGCGTATCGCACGTCGGATCTCGCTCACGCGGTCGGCAGGGAGATTGACAAACAGAGCGTAAAGCTCGTCAGCATCGTAGGTATTTTCCTCGTCACGCATAAACAGAACGCGGTTAATGCCTTTTTTCTTTGCCTTGGCGTTCGGTAGGTGCTGACTTGCACGGATACGTTTCAGACAGCTCTCATACGTAGCGACAAGAGCCTTGATACGTTCAAGAATGTCGGGATCAAGCTTCTTCTCCCACCCCTGCTCGGTGGCAAAGGTGAAAAGCTCGGATGCCTTGGCAGGCTTGCGCTTTGCCTTGGGAGTGTTCTTTTTGAGCATCTGCGCATAATACGGCAGTTTCTCAAGATTGGAGCTGACACCCTGCCAATCGGTCGAGCCGAAATATTCCTTGAATTGCTCGTCAAAGGTAGGCTCATACCACGGACGGCGCTCCTCGGAGCTTTCAAGAATGGTCTTGTATTTGAGAAAACTGCTGCGCTTTATCTTCTTTTTGCTGAGATATTCAGACAGATCGGGCTTGATACCGCTTTTTGCGGAGTCGATCTCAAGCCCCGTCAAGATAGCGAGCGTTTCTGTCTCCTGTCTGCATTTCTCCTTGGTCTCGGAGTCGATATTCTCATCGTAGGCAATGATACTGCGGTCAAGTGCCGCATTGGAGATCTGACCGACGCGAGAGGAAAAGGTATTTCGAATCGCCTCAAAGCGAGCGTGCCAATCATGAGCGTTATGTATCAAAGGATCGGCAGAAGGTATCTGCAAAAGCGGGAGCGAGGTCTGATGGCTGATGGCATAGTCTGCTCCTGCATAGTTCTGCATGACACAATCGTTCAGAATCGGCTCGGCTATGGTCTTTATCATATCGCCGTCGTAGTCCGCACCGCCAAGGCGTTCTGCAATCAGCGCCGTGGGAGATACCATTACTACATCGGTTAGATGAGAAAGATATTTTTCTCTGAATGCATCCGCTTCCACGAGTGGCTCAACCAAGACCTCTTCATTCCTTGCTATATGCGGGTTGCGGAGCAAGGTGTAGTGCTCTTGTGAATCATATTCCGCACCAGGTGCGTAGATTTCCGAGTCTTTGAGTATAGATGCATCGAGTAATATATACAAACGATATGCTTCCTTATTCTCTCTTGTGTAAGGCTGAATGAGATATTGGAGAAAAGCCATCAAGTCGCCCGATAAGTACCGGTTGTCACCTGCGATCAGGAGCTTACCAACAGCATAATTCTTCAATACCTTTTCTGCAAGCGCATCAAGTTCCGTCTCGTAACAGGATTCGTGAATAAAAAGCGGATTCTTAATAAGAAGTTTTGCAAGCTTGTTATCCTTTTTGTTGGAGAAAGAGAACCACCGATCCGCGCGGTCAAGGAAAATTTTCCTGCGGAATTCTTCGTTTGCTATCAAATCGTAATACCTCTGTTCGGTAGCTTTTGTCAGCCAATTTCGCTTTTCTTCTGCGGGTCTGTGATTCCAACCGAGAGGCAGATCATCGGGACGGAATAACTCGGCTTTCATAGAAACAGTATTTAAGAACTGATAATTCAACTCTGTCAGCTCCTCGGGGCGTGACTTGCTGACACCCGTGACATAGAGAGCGTGACGATACATCTCGCATACACGGATATATCTATACCAATGGTATCCGCTTTCCTCAAGCCAACCGAAGCCTTTCAGTTGACTTTTGGTGAGAATGAGATTGACCTCATTCACGGGATGTGGATTTCCCCATATATCTCTGATGATTACTATGCCTATACTGGATAAGATTTCACGGAAATCCATCTCGTGAACCATACCTTTGATATAGGGCATACGGATCTGGAAGGAATGGTGCTCGTGGCGGTTGGAAAGAGCTTTATCTATCTGCGCTGAGAACTCCTTTGAGATCAAGCCCTCGCCGTCAAACAGTGTAACCTCAATATCGGTCTTCGTTTCGACCCGCTCATATTTTCGGACATTGCCTTCGCCCGTGGCATCTTCGACGGTAATTACATTTACATCATTGACAATCTCCTTGGGATTATCAATAACGACGATGCTGTGATTCATCCAAAGGTTCGGCGCTTCAATTCTCGTTCCGCTTGAAAACATCAGACCGTTGTAAGCGTAAAGCTTGGAGAGCTGACAATCCCCGATCTGCATATCAAGAGTCATACGTGAGTGAACCTTGCCGTATACGTCGGCGCGGATAAAAGCAAGGCGAGCGTTGCGACTCATACTTGCCGAGCGTTCAAAAGCAAAATACTGTGCCTCACCGTTGCCGAAGTCAAGGAAGATACCTTCGGGGCGAAATATACTTTCCGCTTTCTTCTGCCTTGTAGCAACTCTCGGATTGCTGTCGCTTCGGTCAAAGATGCCCTTGAAGTCAACGTAAAAGATAACGTCGGAAAGGTCATCGAGGACGGTATCAAGAGCAGAGTGCTTGTAATCATCACCTTTGACAGCGCACATGGCTTGGAAGAAGATCGCATTGTCCTCTTGGTAGGTCTCGCCTTGCCGTACAATGGTACTCTCTGTCTCTCGCTTGTTCAGATGGTAATGATAGCGGTCGGGCTCTGCGTTATATCCTTTGGCGTAGGCGATCAATGCCTGCGCGGATATAGTGTGTATTTTATAACGGATGTGGGACATTGTTTCGCCTCCTGTTCGTAGTTCTTTTTATCATTATACCATATTTTTGCGAATTTTTCAATAAGTACAGTAAAATGAATACTACTCCCATAATCCTGCCCGATGTACGCCCTTTTCAGCGTTTTGCAGGTGGGTGGTACGTTTACCCTCGGAAAGTTTTTTCGAGCCTTAAAAGCCAAAGAAAATCCTTATATAACGGGCAAAATACGCCCCATATACGCCCCTAAATGTCTACACAGAGGGGTGGAAAGATATCGAGTGGTATTATGAATATTACTCCCATAATCTCGAAATAGGCAATCACAGATCAGCTCCTCGACTTGATTCGGGGGGCATTTTTCTGTTTGCAAATAAATTTAAGCCATAAGGCAGAAAGGAGATTCCAATGAGTGAATCTACTAACAAAACCCCGTCCGCGTTAGCGGACACACAAGACGTCTATTCATCGCCTTATGAAGAGGTGAACGGATGTCTTTGCAAGGTGCATATCACGAAGCAAGGTAATTTCTACGTAAGACTTTGCAACTTTGCACCCAAGATCGTCAGCGAGCTGACCATTGATGATGGCACGGAGCTGACACGCAAATACCGCATCGGAGGTGTGGACGAATACGGTCGTCCTCTCCCCGAATTCGAGATCGACGCCAAAGAGCTTGAAAAGATGGATTGGCTTCACAACCATCTCGATGCCTTCCTTGATCTTGAGATCATCCCGCAAGTGGAAAAGCGCGTGCGCCACGCGATGAAAAGCACGGCAAGGTTTGCCACGAAGAAATCCATCTTCACCTTTACAGGGTGGAAGCAGGT
>JAZSLM010000013.1:0-24092 GCA_045535375.1 Eubacteriales bacterium | reverse complement strand
CGTTGAGTTCGTAAACAAGGTTGCAGTTCCCGTAGGCCACATGAGAGGCGACTCCCTCCCCGTTTCCGCATTTGCAGGAATGGCAGACGGTACCTTCCCGCAGGGCTCCGCTGCTTTCGAGAAGCGCGGCGTTGCAGTAAGCGTTCCTACCTGGGATCCCACCAAGTGCGTACAGTGTAATATGTGTTCCTTCGTATGTCCTCACGCCGCTATCAGACCCTACGCTCTCGATGAGGCAGAGGCAGCAGCTGCTCCCGCAGATACCAAGTACACTGCAAAGCCTGCTATGAAGACAAACTACAAGTTCACCATCGGCATCTCCACCCTTGACTGTATGGGTTGTACCCTCTGCGTTAAGGCTTGCAAGGTCGGATGCCTTACCATGGTTCCCTCTTACACCGTTCTCGATCAGCAGAAGGCATTTGACTACTGCGTAGAAAACGTTTCCGAGAAGGAACTTCCCTACGGTATCAACACCATCAAGGGCAGCCAGTTCAAGCAGCCCCTCCTCGAGTTCTCGGGCTCTTGCGCAGGCTGTGCAGAGACCTCCTATGCACGTCTTATCACCCAGCTCTTCGGTGAGAGAATGTACATCTCCAACGCAACCGGATGCTCCTCTATCTGGGGCGGCTCCGCACCTGCAACTCCTTACACCGTTAACCGTGAGAGCGGCCGCGGTCCCGCATGGGGCAACTCCCTCTTCGAGGACAACGCAGAGCACGGTCTCGGTATCTCGATCGGTCAGAAGACCATCCGCGAGAAGCTGATTAACAAGGTTCGCGCTCTCAACGCTCCTTGCGAGAACTGCAAGGCTGTTATCGACGCTTACCTTAACACCATCGACGACGGTGAGGCTAACGCTCCCGCTACCGCAGCACTTGTCGAGCTCCTCGAGGGCTGGGCAGAGAAGGGCTGTGAGGCATCTAAGGAGATCCTCGCTGAGAAGGAATACCTTGCTAAGAAGTCCGTTTGGATCTTCGGCGGCGACGGTTGGGCATATGATATCGGCTTCGGCGGTCTCGACCACGTTCTCGCATCCGGCGAGGATGTAAACGTAATGGTATTCGATACCGAGGTTTACTCCAATACCGGCGGACAGGCATCGAAGGCTTCCCAGATCGGTCAGGTTGCACAGTTCGCAGCTGCAGGTAAGGCGATCGGCAAGAAGAACCTTGCAGAGATCGCAATGTCCTACGGTTACGTATACGTAGCACAGGTTGCTATGGGCGCTGATATGAACCAGCTGCTGAAGGCTCTCTCCGAGGCTGAGGCATACCACGGACCTTCTCTCGTTATCGGCTACGCTCCTTGTGAGATGCACGGTATCAAGGGCGGCATGTTCAACTGCCAGCTCGAGATGAAGAGAGCGGTTGACGCAGGCTACTGGCAGATGTTCCGCTACAACCCCGCGCTCAAGGCAGAGGGCAAGAATCCTCTCACCATCGACTCGAAGGAACCCACCGGCGACTACCGCGAGTTCATCACCTCCGAGACTCGTTACAGCCGTCTGGCACAGCAGTTCCCCGAGAGAGCAGAACAGCTCTTCGCAAAGGCTGAAAACGCAGCTAAGGAAAAGTACGCAAGACTTGTTAAGTACGGAAAGCTCTTTGAGTAATTCCATATAAAACAACAAAACTCACCGCTTTTGCGGTGAGTTTTGTTGTTTTGGTGGAGAATTCTGTCCGCCTGCGGCGGAATGATTGTCGCGCTTCGCGCGAATGATAATCTCCCTACGGTCGAATGATAATCGCGCAGAGCGCGAATAAAGGTAAATTTTCTCGCTTTGCTCGAAAATTTTCGATTTTATTGAAAGATTGAAAGTTTTTGAAAATTCTAAAGAAACTTTTTTCAAAAAGTTTCTTTACCCGACCTCCGCAGAGGTCGGAATTCCCCTGCGCTTTGAACCGGCTGCGCCCCGCAGACGGTTCGGAAGGAGTAAAACCACCGCAATCGCGGTGGTTTTTGCTCCTTCACTGATTTATATTACTATAAATTTCAGCTAAATTGATAATTTTCTTACCTTTCTTCTTGGCATAGCTATATGTTTTATAGGCGCCGCCCCAATCGCGGTTAATGTAAGCAATAACGAGATCTGCTTTTTCGACCATATATTTATTCCGATAACTGATAGCGTATCTTGGGGGCTTATCCTCGAGACCGGGATAAATTACAGAATCATAACCATGCTCCGATATTGGATCAACCTCCAAATAAGGAGTTATAAAAACGAGAGAAATTTTTGAGTGTTGCCTTTGGAATTTTTTACAGCAAGTATAAGCAAAATTATCAAACCCGCCGTAGCCGCCAAGATACATTTCCGCAGAGCAAGTGCCTATTTCACGTTCGAGTGTGTCTTGCAGGAGGTTTTCATATTTATTCGACTCGAAAAAATCCGAGTGGCCGCAAAAGGTGACGATCATTTCTGCCTCTCCTTGTTTTTAAGTATTATATCACGGCATTTTGTATTTGTCAAGTGCAATTTATACATATAAAAGCAAGTGTTAAATCGCGGTGTTTATTTGTATCTTGTTTTAATGTATAATATATACAAGAGAGGTGCAATACAATGTTTAATATAAAAAAGACCGAATATACAAATAAAACCTTCCGCATTCCCACCGAGCTTGTAAAAAGAATGGAAATCATCGCGCAGGAGAAAGATGTTTCGTTAAACAACCTCGTTGTTCAATGCTGCGAATATGCTCTTGATAATATGGCTCCAAGTGATAATTCCGATAAGCAGAAGTAAATCTGAGGGGATACAAGTGACTGTCAATGATGCTGTTGCCAAGCGGATTTCAAAATTACTGCAAGAGAAAATATGCCCCAATACCGATTGGAGCAAGAATCGGGTATTCAGCACGGAAGTATGCAGTACATTATGAACGGAAGAAATAAAACGGTAACTTTAAGTACAGTAATTATGCTAGCCAAAGGCTTCAATATGTCCCTTACCGAGTTTTTGGATGATGAAATATTTAACTCGGCTGATCTTGAATTGGAAAGGCCGTAATTTCTACGATAAAACCGTGTAATCGTATTAATGCGATTACACGGTTTTTATCGACTATAATCGAAACTTTACCTAAAAATCGCACTTTTATCGACTATACTCGATAAAACTTTTTGATTTTTATAAAAAGTTCTCAAAACCCATTGACAAACTGATATCTTTATGATATCATAATAATAGCAAATAATTCACAAAGGAGTTATTATTATGAAAGAAAAAGTTTTAAGCGGTAAAAAGAACGGTATGCTCGTGCTGATCCTCTGCCTCCTGGGCGAGATCGCGTCGATCGCGCTTCTGATATGGTCTGCAATAAGGCTGGAAATGAACGAAAGCGCACTCAATATTGCCCTCCTCGTCGTGGGTCTGGTTCTGACTTTCACAGTCTGGATCCCCCTTGTCGGTCTGCGCGTCCTCAATCCGCAGGAAGCGCTCGTGCTCACGCTCTTCGGTAAATATATCGGTACTCTCAAGGGCGACGGCTTCTACGCTGTCAATCCCTTCTGCGTTTCGGTCAACCCCGCGGCAAAAACCAAGCTCAACCAGAGCGGCGACGTAAAGTCGGTCGCGATGCCCGTTACCACATCGGCAAACGGTCAGGTGTCGGTCGAGATACCCTCGAAAAAGCTCTCACTCAAGATCATGACCCTCAACAATAGCCGTCAGAAGATCAATGATTGTCTCGGCAACCCCATTGAGATCGGAATTGCCGTCACATGGCGTATCACCGACACCGCCAAAGCTGTCTTCAATGTTGACAACTACAAGGAATACCTCTCGCTCCAATGCGACAGCGCGCTCCGAAACATCGTTAGACTCTATCCCTATGACGTGGCTCCCGGCATCGACACCACGGGCGACGGCGTTGCCGATGAGGGAAGCCTCCGCGGCTCGAGCGATATCGTTGCGGGCAGGATCCGCGATGAGATCCAGGCAAGAGTCGACGACGCGGGAATTGAGATCGTCGAGGCTCGAATCACATATCTTGCGTACGCAACCGAGATCGCGGCGGTAATGCTCCAGCGTCAGCAGGCATCCGCCATCATTGACGCAAGAAAGATGATCGTAGAAGGCGCGGTCGGCATGGTCGAAATGGCGCTTGACAGACTTAACGAGGGCGGCAGAGTTGAGCTCGACGACGAGCGCAAGGCGGCTATGGTTTCCAATCTCCTCGTAGTTCTCTGTGGCAACCGCGACGCACAGCCCATCGTCAACTCGGGAAGCCTCTATTGATATGGACGATAAGCAGAAAAAGCAGATACCTCTGCGCCTCTCGCCGAAGCTCTATGCCGCGATTGCCGCGTGGGCAGAGGATGACTTCAGATCCGTAAACGGGCAGATCGAATATCTCCTCAGCGAGTGCGTGCGCCAGAGAAAGAAGAACGGAAAATATGTCTCTGATGAGATAGATAAACCTCTTGACATTGATATAGAGTAAAAATATACCCCGATCTTGCTTGATCGGGGTTCTTTTATGATGTTTTTTCTGCATAATATTGACAAAAGATCAAAAATGTGATACAATTAATATGGATATTTATGAAAGCATCCGAATCTATTATTAATGAAATTCTTATAAAGGAGAAATCGAAATGTTCTGTACCAAATGCGGCGCCCAGATCGAAGACGGCGCAAAATTCTGTACGTCATGCGGTCAGCGCCTTGAGGAAAGTGCAGCTCCCGCCCCCGCGCAGGCTCCCGCGGCAGAAGCCCCCGCACAGGAATCTCCTGTTCAGGAAACCGCTCCCGCAGCCGAGGCTGTCCCCACCGAAAAGAAGGATACCGTCGGCGAGCTCGTTATCAAGGCAAAGGCTCTCTGGGCAACGGTTGTCGAAAAGGTGAAACCCGCGCTCAAGAAGGCTGACGACAAGGCAGGCGAGGTCCTCGGCGACAAGAAGAACTATGCGTATGCAGGCGTTCTTGTCCTCCTCGGACTTATCCTCACGGTTGCCGTTATCGCCGCTATCATACCCGACGGAAACGGTTTCGTCACGTTCAATGAAGTTCAGGTCGTTGACTATGACGAAGTTGTCTACATCATCGGCGAGGGTAAACTTACCAAGATCAAGACCGATGCTGAAGCTGCTTCGGGATTCAAGGCCTCCATCGACGGCGAATCTATCGTTTTCAAGTATGACGGCGCGCTTTACGCAGTAAATGGCAAGAAGGCTAAGGCTTTTGCCGAGGACGTCAGCGACTACACCCTTTCGCTTTACGGCGACTCGGTCGTCTACACCGTGGTTGACGGACTTGAAACCACCTATTACTACGCAAAGGTCGGCGGCAAGTCGGTTGAGATCTTCCAGAACGAGATCGACCTCACCGATGGCGCGATCCTCGGCTCTTACGTTATCTCCCCCGACGGTAAGAGCGTTGCTTACACCGTTACCGAGGGACTTGATACAGATCTTTACTACTTCAACGGCAAAAAATCCGAAAAGGTTGCCGGCTGCGACGGCAAGGTGATCGGTATGTCGAACGGCGGCAAGTATATTTACGCTTACGAGATCGACGAGGATCTTTCCGCAAAGCTTTTCGTTTATAACAAGAACGGCAAGCGCGAGAAGATCGATTCCACTGATAGCCGCTTCGCATTCAATCTCGATTGCACCGAGATCATGTACGTCAGCAACGGAAAGAGCTATATTTCCGTCAAGGGTAAGGAAGGCGTAAAGGTTGCGGGCGATAAGCTCTCCCTCCTCCTGCCCAGATATACCGCAAGCTATTCTATCGGCTCTGCAACCGTTTATCCCATTGATTCGCTTTACGGCCACGTTTATACCGCAGGAAGCACCGCGTATTTCGTAGCAAAGAAGGAATCGAAGAACGTCAAGCTCGTCAAGACCGACGGCTCCTTCATGCTTGATGACAGCGCAGAATTCCTCTACTACTTCGATGATGAAATGTTGATGTGCCTCCAGATCTCCAAGGGCGAGAGGGCAAAGGATAAGGCAAAGGAGATCGCAGAGGACGTTGAAAGCTTCGTTCTTTCCTCCGACCGCAAGTATCTCTACTACGTTTCGGACGAGGAGCTTCTCGTTGTAAACGGCAAGAAGGGCGGCAAGGCGAAGACCATCGAGAGCGACGACGTTTCCTCCCGCATCGTTATTTCGAACGATGATTACGTTTACTATTATTGTGATGACGCTCTCTGCGCCGCAAAGGGCAGATCCAGAGGCAAGGCTGTTATGGAAGACGCTCAGTGCATGACTCTCGGCGGATACGTTTACGTCGGAGACGATGACACCATGTACGCCGCACGCGGCAAGTCGAAGCCCAAGAAGCTTATCGAACTTGATTAAGATCACAAAAAAGCAGGTTCCGCGGAACCTGCTTTTTTTCTGAGGCTATTGACTTTGATCCGATAAAGTGATACAATAATAAATAATATGACCAATGCTGTCAGAGTAATTAAGAGAGCTTGGAAGGTGAATTATGGGTATAATCAAGTATCAAAATGATCTGGACGATATTATTGCAATAATCGAACGGTCAAAAGCAAGAGCCCTTAAAGCCGTCAATGCCGAAATGATCGAAATGTATTGGCAGATCGGCAAATATATCAGCGAAAAGGCGGATAATGAAGGTTGGGGCAAAAGAGTAGTGTAAGATTTTGCAGATATGCTCAAGCAAGCTTACCCCTCGGCAAGCGGTCTTTCGGCGCAAAATATTTGGCGCATGAAGCAATTTTTTGAAACTTACCGCGATAATGAAAAACTCTCACCACTGGTGAGAGAAATTACGTGGTCGAATAATCTTTTGATTATGTCAGGATGTAAGACTGACGAAGCAAAGGAATTTTACCTGAAGCTTTGTATAGCCAATGGATACGGTAAACGGGAGCTTGAGAGGCAGATAGACAGTATGCTTTTCGAGAGAACGATGATCTCCACAGCAAAAAACAAAGACTTGATTGAGCAATATCCGCAGGTGGGAATGCTTCGCGATTCTTATGTTCTTGAGTTTTTGGATATGCCGGAAGATTATAAAGAAAAGGATCTGCGTAAAGCGATTATCACAAACTTAAAACAGTTTATTCTGGAGTTTGGTAAGGATTTCACATTTGTTGGCTAGGAATACAAGATACAAGTCGGCAATACTGATTTCTTTATTGATCTGTTATTTTATAATCGCGCGTTATCCTGTCTTGTTGCTATAGAATTAAAGGTTGGAAAATTCAAACCCGAGCATATCGGGCAGTTGAATTTTTACCTTGAAGCATTGAATAGAGATGTAAAGAAGCCTAACGAGAACCCCAGTGTCGGTTTGATACTTTGCACATATAAGGATGATACGGTAGTGGAATATGCTTTGAGCAGCAGCCTTTCTCCTGCTATGGTTGCAGATTATACTTTGCGGTTACCCGATAAAAAGGCACTTAGCGAAAAAGTTCGTGAAATTACAGATTTGTTTTTAGAAAACAAGTCAGAATAAAACTCTTCAAGGAGAAGCATTATGAAACAGTATCTTTTGCCCGAAACAGGAAATTTTTATAAGGTAAATATGCACAGCCATTCGAATTATTCGGATGGCGTTCAGACTCCCGAGCAGCTCAAGGAGATCTATAAGGCGGAGGGTTATTCCGCCATCGCATACACCGAGCACGAGGCGCTTTTCGATCTGACACATCTGGATGACGATGAATTCCTCGCGCTGACTTCTTATGAATACGCGCTCGTAAACAACGCAAATCCGGCTCATTCTTTCTATGAAGGAAAGCCCACCTGCTTCGCGGACGTCGAGCAGATGCACCTCAATCTCTATGCCAAGGATCCGCACAACAAAAAGCAGATCTGCTTCAATCCCAAATACATCGGGCAGAAGCAGAAGGATCTTCTCGGTGAGCCCGAATACGTGGGCGAGCCCGATTTTCAGAAGACGTGGACGATCGAGCGCATCAACGAGATCATCAAGACCGCGCGTGACAACGGCTTCCTCGTTTGCTATAACCACCCCAACTGGTCGATGAATACTTATGAAACCTATTCGAAGCTTGAAAATCTCAATATGCTCGAGATCAATAACGGCGCCTCGAACCGCGGCTCGGATATGGACTACACGCCATACGTCTACGACCAGATGCTCCGCCTCGGCAAGCGCATTTCCTGCGTCGGTGGCGACGATAACCACGACCGCATCCACTTCTTCAAGGCATGGACGATGGTCAAGGCAGAGTCGCTTACGCACGAAAATATTCTGAACGCCATCGAAGCGGGCGATTGCTATGCGTCGTCCGGCCCCGAGATATACGAGCTTTACTATGAGGACGGCAAAGTCCACGTCAAGTGCTCGGATTCCGCCGCTATTCACATCTATACCGCGGGCAGACGCCGCGCGCGCACTCCCGAGATCAAGGACGGCATGCCGATCACCGAGGCATCCTTCGAGGTCAAGGAAACCGATCACTATTTCCGCCTCACAGTCAAGGACGCAAATGGCAACTATGCGAACACAAGAGCTTATTTCCTTGATGAATTGAAATAATTCAAAGAGTGGGAGAGTAAAAAAGTGACTAGTGGCTAGTGATTAGTGGCTAGTGAATGGTAGAAATTTTCTCACTACGTTCGAAAATTATTTCAATAATTATGTTCAGCTGTGATCAGTTTTCAAAAGACAAATAATTTAACAACATAATAGAAATCACTGGATTTAACGCTTTCATTAAATCCAGTGATTTTCTATTAAAATTGCAAATTTTCGAGCAAAGCGAGAAAATGTCCTTCCACTAGTCACTATTCACTAGCCACTAGTCACTTCCTTACATATCAGATCGAACAAATCAACTGCTCGATCGGCACATATCCTTTGCCGTATCCTTTTGTTTGCGCGTCGGCGGCGACGCAGAGATCGAGGGTCTTTGCGAGCGCCTCGGCGCCGATGTTCTTCATCGCGGCGATATACTTTGCCAGCGGGTAGGGCTTGATTCCCGTCGCGGCGGCAATATCGTTCTGATTCATCCCCGCCGTCTGGCAGGCGAGGATCGTGTTCATATCGCAGATGACTCGGATAAGCTCCGCCATAATGCGCACCGGCTCGGCTTTTTCCGCCTTCATTTTGTCAAGAACGGCAAGCGCGGTGGGGATATTTCGGGCAAGGATGGCGTTGGCGAGCGCAAAGGAATCGAATTCCTCTGTCGCGCACGCCGCCTCGCGGATGTCCTCTTCCATAACTGCCTTCCGTCCGCGCGCGAGCACGAGATATGAGATCTTGTCGATCTCGGAGGCGAGGGTATACATATCGGTGCCGCAAAAATCGACGGTCGCGGCGCAAATGCGCGCGTCGGCGTCAACTCCGTTTTCTTTGAAATGACGGGCGCACCAGCCGCTGAGTTTTCCCGCGGGTACTCGGTCAAATCGAACACCCTGCGCGAGCTCGCAAAGCTTCTTAAGCTCGGGCGAGAGCCTTTTCGGTGTTCCCGCATTGATACCGCCCGCGGGGATCGAGATGATGAGCACGTTGCCCGATTCCCCGTCAAGCGAGCCGAGGATCTCGCAGATCGCATTGATCTCTGCAGCTCGCAGGTCGGTGAAGGCGAGCGACGCGGTGACAAGCTTGTATTCCCCGAACATCGGGGGCGCGGCGAGCGCGGCGGATATACTCTCGGGAGTAAAATCCGCCTGCTCGATGCGGATGTAGTCGAACATCTCGGCTTCGGCGCCGACAAGCTCGCTCTTCGCCACCGAGAGCGCGTTCTGCTTGAGGTAATCCTCGTCGCCGAAGAATATATAAGCCGCGTCGGGCGTTTTGATATTTCGGCGGAACTGCGCCTCGGTGATGATTTCCTTCATTTAAGTATTAGTCGTTAAGGCCGTAAACTTCGCGGAGAAGGTCGGGCTTGTTGGTGATAACGGCGTCGCAGCCAACGTCAGCGAGCCACTTTGCGATCTCGGGATCGTCAACGGTCCAGGGATGAACGCGGATGCCCTTTTCGTGGCACTTCTCAACGTAGTTCGGGTAGAGCTTAAGCTGGTTGTGCTTGGGGTGAGACGCGAGCGCGCCGATATTCTCGGTGTAATCCCAGGGCTTGACCATGTTGAAGCTGTAAAGGGGAGCTACGAAAGCCTTCGGGTTGACTTCGAGCATACGCTCGAGCTGTGCGTGGTCGAAGGAGGAGTAGATAACGAGGTCGAGCATACCGGTCTTCTCTGCGAGAGCGTGGAGAGCCGCGGGCATCTTGGGGTCAGCGGACTTGATCTCAACGTTACAAACCATATTGTTCTCGCGGCAGAGGTTGAAGAGGTCTTCCATAAGGGGAAGCTTGGTGCCCTTGAATTCGGGGGAGAACTTACGGCCGAAGTCGAAGTGGAGGAGCTCTTCGTAGGTATACTCGGTAACAAGACCCTGACCGTTGGAGGTACGGTCGATCTTTTCGTCATGCATAGTAACGATCTTGCCGTCAGCGGTGAAGTGAACGTCGGTTTCGATACCGTCAGCCTTCATCTTAGCAGCGAGCTCGTAAGCGGGCATGGTGTTTTCGGGCGCGTAAGCGGATGCACCGCGGTGCGCGATGATGAGTGTGCGTTCTGTAAGTGTCTTTGCCATTTTCTTTTTTCCTTTCGGATTTTTTTATTATAATTGCTATTATAACCTTGTTGAAAGTTTTTGAAGATCCTTAAGGAACTTTTTTCAAAAAGTTCCTTAAGTCGCCCTCCGCAGAGGGCGAAACTCTCTTTTGCGCTTAGGAATGGCGGCGCCCCGCCGACATTCCTGAAGGAGTAAAATCTTCCCTTTAGGGGAGATTTTCGCTCCTTCGCGCTTCTTTTGCATAATTTTATGCAGTAAAGGGGTGACAGAGCGCAACACTTTCGCCCTTGCGAAAGTATTGACTCTGTCCAAACAGTCGGCGGGGCGCCGCCTGTTTGAAGCACGGAGGCAAAAGCTGAAGCTTTTGCATTGAAATGAGGCTCCGCCTCAAACTCCGCAAACTTTTGAAAAAGTTTGATCAAAACTTTCCGCTGCTGTTGTCTTTTATTTAATCGAAAATTTCCGAGCAAAGCGAGGCAATTCACCATAACTTTTCACTTTTCACTCTTCACTTTTCACTTGCTTGAGCTCATCAAGCTCAAGCTTCAGCTCCTCGATCTTCGCCTCAAGCTCGGAAAGCTGCTGCGAAACGGGGTCGGGGATGTGGATCTGGTCGAGCTGTTCTTCGACCTTCGCACCATCGCGACGGACCACCTTTGCGGGGATACCGACGGCTGTCGCGCCCGCGGGGATCTCTTTGAGTACGACCGCGCCCGCGGCGATCTTCGCGCCGTCGCCGATCTTGAAGGGTCCGAGGACCTTTGCGCCGGATCCGACCATTACGTTGTTGCCAAGGGTGGGGTGACGCTTACCCGTGTCCTTACCCGTACCGCCCAGGGTCACGCCCTGATAGATCGTGCAATCGTCGCCGATGATGCAGGTCTCGCCGATAACGACACCCGATCCGTGGTCGATCATCAGTCGCTTGCCGATCTGCGCGCCGGGGTGGATCTCGATACCGGTGAAGAATCTTGCAAGCTGGGAAACCGCTCTTGCGGGGAGGAATTTTTCATTGACGTATAGCTTGTGCGCCACGCGGTATGCAAGCATCGCGTGCACGCCCGAATAGAGAAGCATGACCTCAATGTCGCTTCTTGCCGCGGGGTCGCGCTCACGGACGGCGGCAACGTCCTCAAGAATTTCTTCTTTGAGCTCGGAGAGGAAGCATCTGCCGTCAAAGATCTTGTCTTCGATGGTGGAATAAAGTCTGCCCGAAGCCACGCGGAGCTTGCCGTAGCACTTCTTTACAGCCTTTTTGATCTTTTCCTTCTGCTCGGGGGTGAGCTTTTTCTTCTTCGTTTCGGTATCTATCTCTTTTTCGCTCGTACCGATGTTAATATAAATATGCATATTTACTCCTTATTTACCTGCCTCAAGCGCGGCGATATCCTTCTTGTCGAGCGGATAATCCTGCATTTCGAGCAGCTTGTCGTAGATTTCGATTACAGAATAAGGCGTTGCGTTGTAATCAAGGTCGCCCTTATAGTATATTTCCACGTTCATTCTGATGATACCGTCAAATTCGGGCATTGAGTCGAAATAAAACTGGCGGAAGGTGTAAAGCGAGGTGGTGTCAACCTCGGTTTCATGTGCCGAAATACGCTTCGACTTCGTCGCGTCTTCGTCCTTGTAGTAAACTACGAGCGAAACGTCAAAGAGATCGTCCTTTTTGCCCGGAGCGGACTCAAGCTCGAAGTCGGTGGCAAGATGCTCAAGAATGCTTCGGTTGTATCGCAGAACGACCTGTGACTGACCCGCCTTCGGGAAGAAGACGACGTCAGTGAGGAAGAACTGCGCGAACTGATTGGTCAGCTTTTTGGGATCGTCGTCGGGGAACTGATCGTGCCAGTCCTCGTCGGTGGCGATGTTGTCCTGCTCCGCCTGATAGAGCGCGAAGCCCTCGGGACCGTATTCCGCCCAAGCCGCGGCGAGCCCGGGGGTGGATGCAATCGTTTTGATCGCGTTCGGCTCGTTCGTCGAGAAGAACAGACGCCACAGCAGGATGCCGTTGATCAGCACGATCAAAGCATATCCGGTGAATTTGAGAGTTTTTCCGAGAATCCTCCAGAATAGGGGAACGGGTGGGCCCTCATCGTAATTATCTTCGTAGATATAATCTTCAGCCATGGTAATTTTCCTTTCAAAGTTTCATGTCGCCGTCTTTGATAAGACCGAAGCGGCGCATCGGGACGTATACGATATAGGATATAACTGCGGGGAGAATGAGGCAGATGAGCGCAAGACCGATCCAATCGAGTGCGCCGATCTCCGCGGGGTAGCCGTTTGCGGGATCAAGCCAGCCGAGGACTATGCCGATCGGACCGAGAAGTCCGCAAGTTCCCATACCCGAATTGATCGCCGCGCCGTACATTTTCATGCCGAAAACGCAGGTTGCAAGCGGACCCGTCACCGCCGAGGCAATGATGGGGGGAAGCCAGATGATAGGCTTTCTTATAATATTCGGCATCTGGAGCATACTTGTGCCGATTCCTTGCGAAAGCAGACCGCCGACACCGTTGTCGCGGTAGGAGATGATAGCAAAACCCACCATCTGCGCACAGCATCCGGCAACCGCCGCACCGCCCGCAATGGCAAGTCCCTCGGATGAACCCGCCGCGGCAAGGCTTCCCGTCAGAACGAGTCCCGCGCAGATCGCGGCGGAGGATATCGGGAGTGTCAGCGCAATACCAACAACGACCGAAACAGCAAGTCCGGTGATAAAGGGAGCTTGTGTCGCCGCCCAGCCGATAAAGGTGCTGACGTAGCCGACGAGCGTGCCGATAAAGGGCGCGACGAAGACGCTCAGAAGTCCGCCGACGAGCAAGGTCACGAAGGGCGTGACGATGATATCAACTTTAGTCTTTTTGGAAACGAGCTGACCGAGCTCCGCGGCAACGATCGCGATAAAGAATACCGCAAGCGGACCGCCCGCGCCGCCCTCCGCGTTCGCGGCATAACCAACAGCCGCAGAGGAGAAAATGACGAGGGGATCGCATTTCAGCGCATAGGCAATAGCCGCCGCCATAGCGGGTCCCGCGACAGCCTGCGCAAATGCACCAATATCGGCAAGCACGCCGAGATAGGGGATCATTCCGAGCGCCTTGAAGATCGTTCCGATCAAGAGCGAGGCGAAAAGTCCCTGCGCCATAGCGCCCATAGCATCGATGAAGTATCGTTTCAGGTATTTTTTGATAGTGTTCATTGTTTGTGCTCCAAAACAATAGAAAGATTTTATGATGAAATAATCAAAGACGTTTAATACAAGAATGCTTGGAATCTATTTCAAATCCGTTTTTGCGATAAAAATTCAAGGTACTTTCTCTGTTTGAACCTGTTTCAAGCGAAATTTTATAGCATCTCAAATCATATGCAATTTCTGTAGCTTTATTGAGCAATGCCGATGCATACCCTTTGCAGCGGTGTGCGCTATGAGTAACGACGTTTTCAATAATTGCAAACGGGCGAATATTATGTGTTAAATTTTCAATTATCGCCATTTGAATCGATGAAACTATAACACCGTTTTCTTCGGCTACCAATAGATACATATTGTTGTCATTTTCAAATTTTTCAATCATCTCCTCCCACAATGCCATATTCTGCTCTTCTTTGGGCGGGTAATGTGTTAAATGCTCGAAATATAAACTCTTGAGTTGATCTGCATCGGATGCTTTGGCTTTTCTGATGATCATTTTTTCTCCTATCCGTTCATATTTAGAAAAACTATGTTTGCACTCGCAAAGCAGGGGTGCAGGGGACGCCGCCTCAGGATGACATCGTCTGCGATGAAGGGGGCTGCCGCCCCCTTCACCCCTACTCGCGAGTGCGAACATAGACGATAGTGATGCCGTTTTACGATTTAATCGTGCTTATTTTTATTTTAATCGGAAAATTTTCGCCTTTGGCGAAAATTCACCTTCATTAGTCACTAGCCACTAGTCACTAGCCACTTAAATCTCCCCCTGCGAGATCTTCAAGAGTCGCTTCATAACGTCATTTCCGCCTCTGCCAAAGTAGTCGTGAAGCGTGAGATATTCGCGATAGAGTGCGGAATAAACCGCTTCGTTGTCCTTGTTAGGTGTATAACTGCTGTATATCGGGCTCTTCATGGCGTCGGAGGCGACGAAAATATCCGAGTATTCGCCTGCGGCGACGGCGGCGTAGATCGCGCTTCCGAGCGCGGGAGCCTGCTTAGATGAGATAACGTTGATCGGAATGCCGAGAACGTCGGAGTAGACCTGCATCGTGAAGGGGTCCTTGCGAGCGATTCCGCCCGCGGCGATGAGGCTCGTGATCTTCATTCCGCATTCCTCCATGCGGTCAATGATGACTTTCGTTGCAAACGCGGTCGCCTCGATGAGGGCGCGGAGGATGTCCTCGGTCTTCGTGCGGAGGGTCATACCGATCAGCAGTCCCGTCAGGTCGCCGTCAACGAGAATGTTGCGGTTTCCGTTCCACCAGTCAAGCGCGATAAGTCCCGTCTGCCCCGGCTTTTTCTCTGCGGCGCGGCGGACGAGGAGCTGGATAAGCGGAAGACCGAGCTTTTCGGCTTCCTCTTTGTCGGCGGCGGTCGCGAGATTGTCCACGACCCACGCAAAATGGTCGCCGACGGCGCAAAGTCCGGCTTCAACGCCGAAATATCCGGGCATAAGTCCGTCCGGAACGTATCCGCAGATTCCGTTTATGTCGCGGTAGATATCAGCAAGTGTAAAATAGCAGTTCGAGGTGCCGAAAATGCCGTAAATATCGCCGGGCTTGGTAAGTCCCACTGCGGGGGCGGCAACGTGAGCGTCGGGAATCGACGCGGCAACAGCGGTACCTTCGGCAAGACCGAATCTCTCTGCGGCTTCCTTGGTTACGTAGCCTACGCACTCGCCCATCTGCGCGATGGGGGCGTCAAGCAGACGGTGCGCGAGCGCGGGAAGCTCGGGATCGACCGCCGCGAGGTATTCGTCGGAGGGGTATCCGACGCCGGGCAGATATTCCGCCTTATAGGAAGCGTAGAGATAGCCGCGCTTCTGCTCGCCGGTGAGAAGGAAGTTGAGCCAGTCGCCCGCCTCGATGTAGTAATCCGCCGCCTTTATGACCTCGGGCGCTTCCTTGGCGGTCTGAAGGAGTTTGGGGAAAAGCCATTCGCTCGAGATCTTACCGCCGAAATAATTGACAAAGGTCTCGCCGCGCTCTGCGGCAACCTCGTTCATGCGGTCCGCCCATTTCTGCGCCGCGTGATGCTTCCAGAGCTTGACGTATGCGTGCTTGTTCTTCTCGAATTCGGGCAGACTTACGAGAGGAGTACCGTCCTTCTTGATCGGAAGGATCGTACAGCAGGTAAAGTCGATGCCAACGCCCACGATCTGCTCCTTTTCAATTCCCGCTTCCTTGCAAATAGCGGGGAAGAGGAATTCAAGAACCGCAAGATAATCGCGCGGATCCTCGAGAGCCCAGTTTATGGGCAAAATTTCGCCGCTCGCGGGAAGAACGCTGTCAATGACGGCGTGCGGGTAGTCCATAACCACGCTTGCGATCTCCTCGCCGGTCTTAACGTCAACAAGCACGGCTCTGCCCGAAAGCGTGCCGAAATCTATTCCAACGGTATATTTTTTCATTATTTTGATACCTCTTGAGAGTATATATTTATACAGAATAATTATATAACATTTTTGGTAAAAAGTCAAACCTTTTTTGAGATTATCTGAAAAATATAATTATTGTTTTACAGACTTTCCATCAATAAAAAATCTTTCAATTTGATATGCTTGACCACGCTTGTCGAATAGTCGATGTCATCATTTGTGATGATGATTTTTTGCGAAAGATTATCAATATTATTAAATGCATTAAATTCTCTCTGATACGCTTTATCTTCAGCTACACTGTAAGCTACCTGCACATAATATTGTTTAGTGCCTTTTGTTGCCAGAAAATCTATTTCTTTGCCGTTGTTGTTATACACGTACACCTCATATCCCATATAAATCAACTCGTTATAAACGATGTTTTCAAGGTTGTGTGTAAGGTCAAAACGGTTGTTCATACAACGAATGGAATTAAAACAAACGTCAGCATTATATATTTTGGAATAATACGAAAGTTCTCTTTTGGTTTTTGGGGAATACTGCTTGACCGATTCGATAATATATGCTTCTTCCAAGTAGCCGAGATATTTCATTATTGTGTTTACCGAACAACTTGAATGTTCTTGCTTGATGTAGTCACGAATGGAATTTGCGGAGAAAATGCGGCTGTTACTGCGCAAAACGTAATTAACTAAGCTCTTGAACAAGCTTTCTTTTCGAATTTTGTATCTTCTGATCAAGTCATTGATTACGATAGTATCATCTAAATCATTCAAATATCTGCTTTGCGCTTCCGGGGAATCAAACTCGAAGCGTTTTGGAAAGCCGCCCCACACGAGATAGTCTGTAATCGAAGCTTCTTTTCCAAGCTGTTTACAATACTGCTCAATTTCTTTATAGATGAAGGGTCTGATACGAAACGCAACGTATCTGCCCGATAACTCTTTTGTGAATTCTCCCGATAATAATTTGGAGTTTGAACCCGTAATAAACAAAGAGTAATCGTAAAGCCTTAAGGTTTTACAAGCATCTTGCCACCC
Source organism: Eubacteriales bacterium (assembly GCA_045535375.1). Lineage (GTDB taxonomy): Bacteria > Bacillota > Clostridia > Oscillospirales > CAG-272 > CAG-390. Next base: position 6,942 of record JAZSLM010000013.1, on the reverse strand, counting down.
GTCAAGTGTTTGGATTTCATCAAAAAACAAATAACACTTTCCATCTTTTTTGTTTCCCTCAACGAAGGAAATCAGCTTATCTGAATTTGTAATATTTGCGGATACCTTTTTATCTTCAAAGTTCAGATAAATAATGTTGTCGGTTTTTTCGGATATTTCTTTAATAATTTGCTCCATAATGACCGACTTACCGCATCTTCGTATTCCGGTAATGATTTTTATTAAATCAGAGTCATAAAATGGGCGAACTTGATCAATATAGTGTTCTCTTTGAATCATTTTTATCACCTCAAACATATTATACTGCAAAATTTTCCGTTTGTCAATCATTTTGTTCAATGATACTGAAAGATTTTTCTAAAATCTGATTATTGTTCACTAATACTGAAAGATTTTTGCAATTCCGCTTTTTTGTTCAGTAGTATCATAATATTTAATAATTCAAGTGTGCCTTTATATTCAAGAATAAAAATATTGTTTTTCTCTTTACAAACCCCAAGTTTTGTGGTATAATAAATCTGCGACCAAGTGAATAATTAAAGCATAATGCGTGCATTTTACCATAGGTAAAAATGCATGCTCGTTTTTCGCACGCTTTATGCTTATCGAAATTCACTTGTGTCGCAGCAGTTGAGCCATGCGTTTTTCGGTGCGTGGTTTTGGCTGCGCACCTTTTTGTTTTGGAGGAAGAAAAAATGAAACAAACGCTATCAGATCTCTGGCAAGGCAACATCCATCCGATCAAAGAAACAACAGAAAACGAAGATAAAAAAAGATCGCGCCGATCCGCTATCGAGGAGTATTACAACAAACTTTGGGTCAAGCTTGATGATGAGGGTAAGCGGTTGTTGGGTGAACTGAGAGATAGTCATACCCGTCTTTCATTCCTCGAAAACGAGGCATCCTTCATTCAAGGTTTTTCACTCGCGACTAAAATGATAAATGAGGCTCTTTCCGACTAAAACATATTTTCCGCCCTCCCCGGGCGGTTTTTTAATATGAAAATTTCCGCTTCTGCGGAAATTCACCTAAACATTCCGCGTCTGCGGAATATATCGTATCAGCAAAGCTGATATATCGTGTCCGAAGGATATATCTCGCCGAAGGCATATCGTGCGCCGCCCGCAGGCGGTGCAACATCCTTATTGAGAATTGCGACCTCTGCGGAGGTCGCATGATATACTCGCTTCGCGAGTACGATATATCCTTCGGATACGATATACCTTGCGGCACGATATGTTCCGCAAGCGGAACGTGATTCTTCTTGACATACATTCCCAAATATGATATAATATATTCTGTAATAATATGTAAAGAGGTATATCCCATGAACAACACACGCGGATATTTTATAGTTTTCGAGGGCTGTGACGGCTGCGGCAAGACCACGCAGACCGAGCGACTCCGTGCCGCTATTGCCGAGGCAACCGGCAGACCCTGCCTTTACGAGCGCGAGCCTAACGAGCGCAATGCCGCCGGCGCGATTATTCGCTCGGGGCTTTACGGCGGAGTCAAATTTCTGACCGAAAGTATGGCGTATCTTCACGTCGCCGACCGCCTTGAACACATCGAGTTCATGCGTCCCCTTATCGAAAAGGGTACAAACATCGTCTGTGACCGCTATTATCTTTCAAATATGGCGTATAATACCACGCCCCGCATCTCGATGGCGGATATCTACACGATGAACAAGCCCTGCATCGAGGCGATGAAGCCCGATCTCTTCGTCTTCCTCGACGTACCCACCGAGGTCACCAAGGCTCGCCGCGACGCAAACCGCGCCGACCGTGAGATCTACGACGGTGACGACAAGCAAGCGCGCGTCCGCCGCAATTATCTCGAAGCGATCGAATTTCTTAAGGCGCAGGGCGAAAACGTAGTCGTCATCGACGCCTCGCGCGGGATCGACGAGGTATCCGAGGATATCAAAGCGCAGGTCTTTGCCGCGCTTTCGATCGGTAAATAATATGATCATCTATTCCTACACGCCCGAGCGCGGCGACAAGATAAGCCGCGCGATCATCTGGTCACTCGCGGGCGCGGGACTGACGCTCGCCGTGCTGGCGGAGATCATCATTTCCGTGTCAAGCGTACTGCACGTGATCGCGTTCGGCGCACTGCTCGGCTCGATACTCGTCTGGTCGAGATGTATGCTCAGCTTCACCTACAGTATCGAATCGAGCGAGGATGGCAGACCGCCCGATCTCGTTATCAGGGAAAATAAGGCGAAGTCAAGCCGCATTCTTTCCCGCGTTTCGATAAAAGGCGGCAAACTCATCCGCCCCGATGGATTTAAGCCGAACGGCAAACCCGTATACGACAACCGCCCCACGGTTTTCGTGCGGGACTATTGGATCTACGAGGTCCCCGAAAGCGACGGCGAAGGTTATATCCGCTTTTCTCCCGATAAAAAAATGCTTGAGCTGATGCGCGAGCTCGGATGCGAGGCACAAGCATGACGCGCCTGCGTTTTGCCGCATTTGCTCTTGCGCTTCTTTTGCTTTTGTCGGCTTGCGGTGAGGAGTCTCCCGTCGAACCCTCGGTCAGCGCGTCGGTTGGCGAGTACACTTCGCCCGAAACGACCGTCCCCGCCACCGAGGAAGTCACGGAGCCGCCCGAAACCGCGCCCGAAGAAACGGTGAAGGATGCCGACATCGAAGATATGAAGGCAAGCGAGATCCTCGCGCATTCGCTGGAGCTTTGCGGACGATATAACACCTTTACGCGCACATCCCGCACAAAAACCGAGATCGGGATCCTCGGAGAGATCACCGAAAAGGTGTCCGAATCCGAGCTTCTCGTCAAAGACGGCAACGCCGTTTTTCGCAGAAAGGGCGCGGCGGGCGATGAGGAATACCATCTTGTCGATTCCTTCCTCTGCTTCGGCAGTGCGATCGGCAAATGCCGCGTCGGCGGAATGAGTGTCACCGCTTTCCTTGAACTGTTTTCGGATCAGCTCCCCCTCGGCTCATTTGAGGAGGGAAGCGCCGAGCACAGCGGGAGCGAAACCGTGCTGAAATTCGATAAATTAACCGAACGGGGCGTCGCGTATCTCCGCGAAATGCTCGGACTTGCCGACACGGCGGCTCTTGCGGTCGAGCAGTCCAGCCTTACCGTCCGCACCGATTCACGCGGGCACATGGCGTCGTCCGATCTCGAGCTTTCGCTTACCGTTTCGTCGGCAAATGAAGAGCTGATGCGCGTCAGGATCAGCTCCGGCATCAAGCAGAATACCATCGTCGGTATCGTTGATCTGAGATCTCCGGTCATCGCCGATTACGTCCTTTTACCCGACCTCGAAACGATCGCGTATTACGAAAATGCCCTCGCACAGATCGGGAAATTCAAGTCCAACCGCGATGCCTTCGAGTTTACCGACAGCAGAAAGACGAAGATCGAGTCGGATTCGCTCTCTTTGAAGCAAAGTTCGACTGCCGATTACGCCTATGCCTCTCGCATCGGACTCAGCATCGACAAAAGCTTCGATATTAATGACGGAAGCGGAGTGCACACCCTTTTGACCCACTATAACAACCGCCGCGCCTTTTCGCAGATGGACGGCGGAAGCATTTTCGTGGACTCCACAGTCAATAAAAATAACCTCTTTTTCACGATCTTCCGCCCCTTTGATACCGTGTTTTACTCTATTTCAGCCTGCAGATCGGCGGAAATTGTCAAGGATGGCAGAATTGAGTTGACGCTGAAAGACAGCGCGCTTAACGAGATCGCGCGGCAGATCCTTTTGACGTCGGGAATTCCATGCGAAACCCTGCGCGTAACAAAAATCACCCGCGCCGTGACCTATATCGAGCTCGACGAAAACGGCAAGCTTGCCTCTGTCGGATACGAGCTCTCCCTGCTCGTTGCCGAGAACGGCAAGACCTATTCGGTCGAGCAAAGTGCAAATATCACCGTCACCTCGCATAACTCCGCCGCAGTCAAGGTCATCTACATTGATGTCCCCGAAGATGAGGAATAAAAATGAAAAACCGCGCAAATGCGCGGTGGTCGTAAAACAGTAATATGCAATTTTCTTGGAACAGGCATGATCTCGGTCATGCCTAAGGTTACTGACAAACCCATATTCTAAAAAACGATATGTCAAAGTGTACAAAAACAGTCAAACAGCTATGTTCGCACTCGCAATGCAGGGGTGAAGGGGGCGCAGCCCCCCTTCATTCTCTACGATGTCATCCTGAGGCGGCGCCCGCAGCCCGCTTTGCCGCCGAAGGATCTCGTGACGCGCAAATTGTTCTTTGCGCGTCGCGGTGCTGGCGAAGTGGTCTGCACTGCACCAAAAAATAAAATATATATGAAAATGGAAAATCACTGTGTAGTTTCAAAATTACACAGTGATTATGTTTATGTTGACTATAGTATGTGCTAACAAAGCGATTTGACTTTAGTTTTACGGTTATTCACATCAAACTCCACCGTACAGGCACCGCGCCGCCCCTTGTAAATGGGGGGCGGCACGAGATCCTTCGGGCGTATATGCCTGCGGGCACGCCCTCAGGATGACACCCTTTTTCTTGAAGGGGGCTGCCCCCCCTTCACCCCTGCATTGCGAGTGCGAACATAGCTGTTTGACTATTTTGGGCAGTTCATGAACTTCTTGATATCCGAGATTTTTTTTATAAGCTTTTCATCAATAGCAACAAATTTCATAGTATTTTCCTTCAAAATAAAATCAAAATTCCTCGCCAAATTGGCGAGGAATTTTTTCATTCAAATAGTCACTTATTGATCGGCAACCAAGCTGCAATATCGCTTTGCCAATCCTTTCCGGCGGACCGGTAGTCGATGAGATAGAATTTTTCTCCGTCCTCGGCGGTGAATTCGAGTTTTAGGGTATATTTATCATCCTCACATACCTCATATTCGAGGTTTTTGAAGCTGAAAGTGCTGTTTGCGTCCTTGCCGAGGGAGGAATCGGCGGCGAGGGTGATGGGGCCGCGGGAAAGGGAGATGAAACTGTCATCCTCGGGGTAATGACGGACGGGAACGGGCGGCTTGCGGGTGCCGCAGGTGTTGATGTAAAGCACGTCAAGATCCCATTTTTCGGGCAGGGTCGTGCGGATCGACATATCGAGCTCGATCTCGATCTCGGTCTCGCCGACTTTGATATGATATGTCGCGTAGCCGTCTTTTTGCTTGATGTTTTGGTTCTGCGACCATTCCGGGATGCGGAGTTTGAGGCAGAAATCACATTCGGATGTGATCTTAAGCTTAATTTTGCCGTCAGCGGGGTATTTCGTTTCGGTTTTTATCAAAATTTTGCCGCGTTCGGTGCTGATCTCGTTCTCGCCCTGCTCATAGAAATTAACAACGACACATCCGTTGTTCTCAACGATCGCGTGTTTTGCGAAGATTCCGACGCCCGCCGCGCCGATGCAGACACAGCATCCGTAATATCTGCCGTCCTCGAGGATCTGGAAGCCACCGACTTTGAGTCCGCGTTTTCCGGGACGAAGGGGGGAATAGCTGTCAAAAGGAAGAGGGATCGGCACCATTTTGTCGAGCATTCCGATCTTTTCGAAGCGCTCGCGGATGTAGCCGTCGGTGCTGACGTGCATCCCTTCGTTGAGCGAGCCGAGATAAGCGTTGTAGAATGAATGCTCGATTGCGTCGGCGAAGATGCTCTCGCCCGTCAGCATAAAGAGACGCGAGCAGAACTTCATCCAGGTCACTGTCACGCAGGTCTCCTGCATGATCCCCTCGTAAAACTGCGTCTGGCGGGTCTTTGTGTGGTCGAAAAGTTCGTGCGTGCAACCCGAGGAGCCAATGACGGAGATCTCGCTCTCAAGAACAGCCTTCGCAAAATTGACGACCGCGGTTTTGTACTTTTCAATGCCGGTGGTGTAGTAAAATTCAAGAAGACCCTCAAAGCAGGACATCATTTCGTATGCCTTCGCCACGCCGTATTGATAGGGAAGCAGAGTGTTTTCGTACGCAAGCTCAAAAACGTTGATCTCGCTTCCGCCCGATTCGACGATGTAGGCGCAGAAATCAAAGTATTTTTGCTTGCCCGTCAGATTGTAAAGCCGCACCATCGGCTCGAGAATTGAGGATGAATTAAGTCCAAGCCAGTGTTTTGTTGCCTTGTTGATGTGGATTTTTCCTTCCTCTTTACCAATATGCGCGATGATGTAGTCCGCCGCGCGGCTGATGAAGGAGATGATTTCAGCTTTCAGCGCCTCATCGCAGATCTCAAGGAAATATTCCATTCCGAGGATGACGTATTTGCGACACCAGAGGTCCCAGGCGCGGAATTCGGTGTCTTTTGTAAATGAAGAGATGCGCCCGTCTTCGTCGATGACCGAGAGCATATCGCGGACGGTCTCGGTGAGGATATCGAGGAGTTCCGCGTCGCGCGAATATTCGTAAACGAGAACCGCGCCGCGCATCATCTTGCCCCAATATTCGCCGCGCCAACCGTTGTTGACACCGTCGATGGGTCGGCGGAACTGATCGACGAAACGGCGCCACATCTCGCGGTCGGAGAGCTGATTAGCGGTCAAAAACCCGACCGCACGCTCGGTGAGTCCCGCGTAGTTTTGTTTTATGTTAAGATAATTCATCATTTTCGCCTCCAAAGGCTTTTTTATAATTATAACCCTTTTGAAATACGATGTCAATAGCACGAACCAAAAACAGCGGAAAAGTTTTGGAATGATTCACTGCCTGCAAGCAGGCTGGAACTTTTTTCAAAAAGTTCCTTAAGTCGACCTCTGCAGAGGGCGAAACTCTCCTTGCGCTTAAAACCGACTGCGCCCCGCAGGCGGTTTTGAAGGAGTAAAATCTTCCCTAAAGGGGAGATTCAGACAGCTGACAAACATATATCGTTAATTAACATATAGCAATATGCACAAAAAGCAGAAAGCTGTGTTCGCACTTGCAAAATGGGGTGCAGGGGCGAAGCCCCTGCAAGAAAAAACGATG
>JAZSLM010000110.1:0-14171 GCA_045535375.1 Eubacteriales bacterium | reverse complement strand
GCCTGTTCCGCCACACCGGCTAAAACAGTGCACTCATAGTGCTTATATATTATAGCATATTAAAATCATTATGTCAATACCTTTTCGCAATTTTCTTTCAAAATCTTTCGACATATACAGACTTGATTGACAAATTTTCTACAATATGATATAATGTTATGTTATAACCGCATAAATTCCAAACGGAGGCTTGATTTGAAAAAACGTTTTTTTGCCGCTCTGCTGGCATTTCTCATATTACTTACCGCATCCTGCGCGGAGGCGGGTGTTGGGGGCGAAACCACTCCTATCGAGTGCATTGCACCCTCTCATATTGACACCAACAACGACTCGCTTTGCGACTTTTGTTTGATCGCGCTGACTGTGACCGTCGATTTTTACGCGATAAACGACCTTCACGGCAAGCTGCTTGACGGCGACTCCCAGCCGGGTGCTGACGAGCTGACCTCCTTCCTCAAAGCCGCGCGCGAGGGCGACGAGCACGCCGTATTTCTTTCCTCGGGCGATATGTGGCAAGGTACGTCCGAATCGAACCTGACACGCGGAAAGATCGTCACCGATTGGATGAACTCGCTCGGTTTTGTTTCGATGACGCTAGGCAATCACGAATTCGACTGGGGCGAGGAATACGTCGAAAGCAATCTCGAGCTCGCCGACTTCCCTTTTCTTGCGATCAACATATACGACCGAGCGACCGACTCGCTTGCCGACTATTGCACGCCGTCCGTCACTGTTGAATGCGGAGCGGCTACCATTGGTATTATCGGCGCGATCGGCGACTGTTATTCATCTATCTCGGGCGACAAGGTCGAAAATATTTATTTCAAGACGGGCGATGAGCTTAATTCCCTCATCAGCGCCGAGTCCGAACGTCTTCGCAACGCGGGCGCCGATTTCATCATCCTTTCCATTCACGACGGCGGAGCCGACATTGAGCTTTCAAAAGAGCATGTTGATCTCGTTTTCGAGGGTCACACGCACAAAAACTACGTCCGCCCCGACAAGCACGGCGTTTACCACCTTCAGGGCGGCGGCGACAATGACGGGATCGTGCACGTTGAAGCCGTCATCAACGTTGCGGGTGGAGAGAGTATCGTCAAAGTGGCGGAATTTATCTCCGCTGACGTATACGACAACTCACCGTCCGACTCAATAATCGAAAACCTTATGAAGAAATACGCCTCCGACGTTGCAAAAGCAGACGAAGTGCTCGGCAAGAATTCCGCCCTGCGAAACGGCGACTGGCTGCGCGCGCTCGTCGCACGTCTTTATCTTGAAAAGGGACTCGAAGAATGGGGCAAAAAGTACGATATCGTCCTCGGCGGCGGTTATCTTTCGGTCCGCGCGCCCTACAATCTCCCGGCAGGCGAGGTCAAATATTCGGTTCTGCAATCGATCTTCCCCTTTGACAACACACTCGACCTATGCTCGGTCAAAGGAAGCGACCTCAAATCCAAATTCATCAACACATCAAATTCGAATTATTTCGTTCATTACGGCGAATACGGTCAATCGGTGCGCTTCGGAATCGACGACAACGCTACCTATTATATTATCGTCGATTCCTACACCTCATCCTACGCGCCCAACCGTCTGACCGTCATCGACTCGCTCGGCGAGGGACTTTACGCCCGCGACCTGCTTGCCGATTATATCAAAAACGGTGGATTGGAGTAAACGTATCACCAAACTATTCCGCGTCAATAATCCAAATTACATTTTCCACAGTTATTCTTTTTGCTTTAATCCCAAGCACTGCTCGGTATATTCATTACACCGAGACATTCAAGATCTCCGTCGCTGCATTCGACGGTTATTACATCGCCTTCCCAGAACATATCGTACACGCCTCCGGTAAATTCCTGCCATTCCGCGGCAGTTCCGCCGTATGATACAGATTTGAGCGTGCGGCAAGCAAAGGCATCGCGCCCGATCCTGACAATACCGCTGTTCACCTTAACACTTTCCAGATCTCCGCTTTTGAAAGCTTGCTCTTCAATAACCAACAAACCCTCGGGAAGGATAATATCCTTCAGCTCCGTCGCAAGAAAAGCAGACCTTCCGATATACTTGAGATTTTCCGGCAGAACAATGCTTTCAAGCAAAGTGCAACTGTAAAATGCTCCCGTACCGATACTTTCCAGAGTGCTGGGAAGGGTAACGTTTTTAAGCTCCCAACAATCTCCGAACACATATTGACCGATCTCGGTCAATCCCTCGTCGATTTCAAGTGAAACAAGCTTCTCATTGCAACGGAAAGCGTCATCACCCAACTCACGCAGACTTGAAGGGAGATAAAGCTCTGTTATCGAATTAAAACTGAAGGCATTGTTACCGATCGTCTCGATCATATCACCGAAGCTGACCGTTGACAGACCGCAATCTTCGAAAGCCGAGTCACCAACGCTCACAAGTTCCGGATTCAATTCAATACACTCAAGCGACATGCAATAAGCAAACGCGCTGTTTCCGATCCTATTAATGCCCGAGGGCAGCGAGGTCATCCTAAACTCACGCATATTATAAAAAGCATAGTCGCCTATTTCCTTTATGCTCCCGTCGTCGGGAATTACGCTCGTGTTGATTCCCGCAACGAGAGTGCCGCTTTCTTTATCAATAATACAGTTTCCCGCAGAAGTCAGATACCTGCCCTCGCCATCTATGGAAAGTTCCTTCAGATTTTTAAGAATGCCGAAGGCTTTATTGGCGATCACGCGTGTATCGGGGTGAAGATCGGCTTTTTCGAAGGAATAATAAACGAATGAAACAAGATACTCGTACTCGCTGTTCTCGCCCGGAAGATAACGCAGTTCCTTTCCGTAATAATTGTATTTCAGAGAGTCGCAGGATTCGAACGTGCGGGTGTCTACGGTATCCACAGTCCCGGGAAGCCTGACATACGGAAGCGCAGTACAGTTTGCGAAGGCATATTCCCCCAATACCCTGACAGAGCTTCCAAATTCCACTTCGGTCAAAGAGGTGCACCTCTCGAAAGCCCTATAAGGTATCTCCTCAATACCGTTACCGATCACTACCCTTTCGAGAGCGTCACAAGAGAAGAACGCGTCTTTCCCCAAACAGTTAACGCTGTCGGGAATTTCGACGTTTTTTAGAGAATCAAGATCTGAAAACGCGCCGGCACCGATCGATTTGAGCAAATTTCCGAATGTCACGTTCGTCAAACTCTTGCAATCTGCGAAAGCGTCGTCCGCGATGATAACGGTTTGCGGATGTATCTCAACCGAAGTTATTGCGGTATTCGCCGCCTTTATCAACGCGATATGTTTATTCTCGGCGCTTCCGAGATATTTTGCATTGCCGTACTCGGTATATTTCAGATTCGGGCAGTAATAGAAAGCATTGTCGTAAATTCGGATTATACTTTCCGGAAGAATAAGGGTTTCAATGATCTCATTTTTGTTAAGATCTTGTATGACCTCAACGGGAATTCCGTTGAAGGACTCGGGTATCACAACAGTAGAAGAAGTACACGCGGCACCGTCGGTTACACTGTAATACGCGCCATCCGCGGACAACGTCAGCTCTATGCCGTTTGAAAGCCCAATGGCATGATCATACTCCGTAACGATGCTCGGCAACTCCTCGTCCGCGCCGGTCGTTACTTCTCCGACGCCAGCAAAGCACGACGACAGGGACAATATGCTTAACAGCGCAAGCAGAAAAGCAAATGCGCGTGTGGCATTGTGTTTTTTCATGGCACGGATCTCCTTTTTTAATCAGCTATCTCAATTATTCATTGTGACGGTAAGCTTTCCGTCCGTGCACTCGACCGTTACCGATTCGAGCGACTTGTTGATCATATTGTAATTATCTATCTTTTTCCACATTTCCATAGTGCCGCCGTATTTGAGAGTCAAAAGACTGTCGTTTTTTCCAAATACGTCTTCCCCCATCTCAAGAAGACCGTGGCCTATCCATACCGTCGTCAGGGAACACTCATTAAAAGCCCGATAACCGATACCGATCACGCTGCCGGGCAGACGGATATTATTCAAGGACTCGCAACTCTCAAACGCCTTTTCATTGATATAGAGCAACCCTTCGGGCAGAATGATCGAGGGGAGCGCTTCGCATCCTGCAAACGCTCTGTCGCCAATGACCTTCAAACCGCTTGGAAGAATGACTTCCTTCAATCTGGAGCAGGACTGGAATACCCAGCCGGGAAGCTCGGTGATCCCCTTTCCCACCGTAGCAGATTTCAGTCTGAAACAACCCCTGAAGGCTTCGTCGCCAAGCTCCGTCACGCTGTCGGGAATAACTATATTCTCAATATTGACGCAGTATGAAAAAGCCGCTGCATCGATCTTCTTTAAGGATGACGGGAACGAGACCCGACGAAGTTGATCACAGTATTCAAACGCTCTGTTGCCTATGCTTTCGATCGATTTGGGAAAATTAAGTTCACTTAAGCTGTCGCATTCCGAAAACGCATAATTGCCGATGCTCTCGATCTTTTCGGGCAGAGCGGTTATAATAAGCTCTTTGCAACAGTAAAACGCATGATCTCCGATCGCGGTGATGCTTCCGTCATTCGGAATAACGCTGCCATTCAAGCCCGCGATCAGGGTCTTGCTCTCTCTGTCAATGAGACAATTGCCCTCAACGTAAAGGTATTTGCCGTTTTCGATCGAGATCTTGCTCAGTGACGGAAGTCCGGAAAGTCCCTTCGTCATCAGCCTGCGAGTATCGGGGTGGAGCTCAAGAGACGTCATATCGGTCGATTCAAAGCCAACGAGATACTCGTGATCGTTCTCTGCGGTTCCCAGATAACGAGCTCCCTTGTAGACGTTATATTGGAGATTTTCACATCTCGAGAAAGCCTTGCTGTCAATATATTCAAGCCCCTCCGGCAATACCACCTTCTCAAGCGACGGGCAATCCTCAAATGCCAGCCATTCAACGGTATCCACCGACCTGCCGAATTCAATCTCGGTCAAAGACTCGCAAAAACTAAAGGTAGATGTTCCGATGACACGAACACCGTCGCCGATAACGACCTTTTTCAATGCCCGGCAGTTGCTAAATGCGCCTCTGAAATCCTTCACGCTGTCGGGTATCACAACGCTTTCGATAGCCAAACCTTCAAAAGAACTGCTGCCGATCTCCTCAAGTCCTTCGTTCAGCTCAAGTCTTGTAACCGATGAGCAATTCAAAAAAGCATAGTTATCGGTACTTATAACGCTTGCGGGCAGAATTATCTCCGTAAGCGCGCTACAGCCCGAAAAAGCCTGTTCCCCTATGTATCTGATCCCCTCGCCGAGGTCGAGTTCTATAAGCCCGATACAAGATCCGAACGCCAGTTTCTCTATCGCGACAACGCTGTCGGGAATCGCTACCTCAGTGAGATTCGTATTATTCAAAAAGGCTCTGCCCGCGATCGCGCGCGTTGACTTATGGATATCGACCGAGTCTATATCTTCCCCCGCGCTTAAGATAAGGAAGGCATAGGGATTCTTCGCGCTTCCGAGATATTTCGCGTTGCCGTACTCGTTGAATTGCAGAGAATCACAGCCGGAGAAAGCAAGCTGTTCTATCCGGATCACGTTTTCGGAGACAATAACGGACTCTATCGCCTTATTGCCCGAAAAAGCTCCTTCGGCTATCATCGCGATCGGCAAGCCGTTGTAGGTATCGGGAATAACGATAACCGGATCCGTGCATTCTCTGCCGTTGTCAACGATATAATACTCTCCGTCACGCGACAGCGCAAGCTTCAATCCGTTTGGGAGGATCGCTACCTGATCGAATCGAGCTTCTACTCTGACGATAAGCTCATCGGGCAAGTCGCTGTCACTCGCGGTATCGGTGAAGCCATCAAAACACGACGGCAGAAGAAGAAGGCAGGAAAGCGCCAACACGGAAGAAATAATACGTAAAATTGCATTGTTGTGTTTTTTCATAGTATGAAGCTCCTTTCTGTTTATAACATTTCACCAATTTTAGTATATCATAATTATATTTATTTGTCAATATTTTTCTTAATAAAAAATATGCTTGACAAATTCCGAGTAAAGTGCTATAATTATACTATCAATTTTTTATATTTGGAGGAATTTCCGAAATGAAACGCATTATTGCTCTTCTTCTCTGCCTTATCATGGCAGTAAGTGCAGTAGCATGCAGCGGCGGCAACACCCCCGCTGAGACCACCGCAGCTCCCACAGCAACCGACGCTCCCGAGACCGATGCTCCCGCAACCGACGCTCCCGAGACCGACGCTCCCGAAACCACCGAGGCTCCCGTTGAGACCACCGAGGTTGTTGAAGCAACCGAGGCTCCCGCAGAGACTGCTCCCGCATATGAGTTCTCCAGCCTTTCCGCTGCAGATCAGGCAGCTCTCAAGGCTGTAATGCCCGTATCCCTTCCCGACTACTCCACCTATGAGATCGTTACCCGCGCTATGAGCTTCGATGCAGGCGTTGACGAGTACGTTGTCGGAGGTAACTCCAAGGGCGGCACAACTTTCGTAACCGAGGCTGAAGGCGCTGTCTTCGGTCAGGCTGTCAAGATGGCGGCTATCAGCGATAAGGGCGACAGCCGTACCGAGATCGAAGTTACTCCCCTTGCAGATATGGACATTTCCACCGCAAAGGGCATTATGTTCTACGTTGACTTCTCGAACGTACTTCCCGCTGATGGTAAGCAGATGTGTGCTTCCGTAACCATCAACACCAACAAATACCGCGCTAAGGGTCCCAACAACGGCAACGGCGACGGTTCCGCTATCGGTTACTACTACATGGCAGGCACCTGGGTACAGACCTCTAACATCAACGCTTGCCGTATGGAGATCCCCGCAAACTTCGCAGGTTGGCTCTACATCCCCTCCACTTCCTTCTACGGAAGCGATGAAGCAGCAGGTCTCGGTGAGACTTTCGGTGATATCTTCGTTATGAACATGCGTTGCTACACCGACGGTTACACCTACTCCGCTGATAACTACATCATCTTCGACGAGATCGTATTTATTAAGTAATATTCAAATCCCTCGGCAAATCAGCCGAGGGATTTTTCTTAAATGAATCTATTCGCGCTATGCGCGAAGATAAGATCCGCCTGCGGCGGAGTTAAGATTGCCTTCGGCAAGTTAAGATTTCCGTTGCGCGGAAAGATAAGGTGGAAATTTGCCTTTGGCAAATTTCTTCCTTTACTTCGCCGAAGGCGAAACTTAACTCGCCGCAGGCGATCTTAACTTGCGCGCAAGCGCAATATTAACTCGGGCTTTGCCCGATCTTAACTCTTATATTGCACTTTTTCTCATCGAAGGATTGACTTTTCTATTTATATATGGTATAATTTATTATTAATGAATTCAAAAACTCAAACGGAGATGAAAAATTATGCTTGATTTAAAGTTTGTCAGAGAAAATCCCGAGATCGTAAAGCAGAATATGCGCAATAAATTCCAGGATCACAAGCTGGGTCTTGTTGACGAGGTCATCGCGCTTGACGCGGAAAACCGCCGCATCATCAGCGAGGCTAACGACCTCCGCGCCGAGAAAAACCGTCTTTCGAAGCAGATCGGTATGCTTATGGCGCAGAAGAAGATCGAAGAAGCCAACGAAACTAAGCAGAAGGTTGCGGAAAGCGCAAAGAGACTCGCAGAGCTCGAAGCTCTTGAGCCCGAATATGAAGAAAAGATCAAGAAGATCATGATGACCATCCCCAACATCATCGATCCCAGCGTTCCGATCGGTAAGGACGACAGCGAAAACGTTGAGGTTCAGCGTTACGGCGAGCCCGTGCCCCCCGACTTTGAGGTTCCCTACCACGCCGACATCTTCGAGTCCTTCGACGGTATCGACCTTGACGCCGCACGCCGCGTTGCGGGCAACGGCTTCTACTACCTCATGGGCGACATCGCACGCCTCCACTCGGCAGTTATCTCCTACGCGCGCGACTTCATGATCGATCGCGGCTTCACCTATTGCATTCCTCCCTTCATGATCCGCACCGACGTCGTTACCGGAGTTATGTCCTTTGCGGAGATGGATGCTATGATGTACAAGATCGAGGGCGAGGATCTCTACCTCATCGGCACCTCCGAGCACTCCATGATCGGTAAGTTCATTGACACCATCAACCCCGAGGAATCCCTTCCCTACACTCTCACCAGCTACTCCCCCTGCTTCCGCAAGGAAAAGGGCGCGCACGGCATCGAGGAGAGAGGCGTTTACCGTATCCACCAGTTCGAAAAGCAGGAAATGATCGTTGTCTGCCGTCCCGAGGAATCCCCCATGTGGTTTGACAAGCTCTGGCAGAACACCGTTGATCTCTTCCGCTCGCTCGATATCCCCGTTCGTACTCTCGAGTGCTGCTCGGGCGACCTCGCTGACCTCAAGGTCAAGTCGATCGACGTCGAGGCTTGGTCCCCCAGACAGCAGAAGTATTTCGAGGTCGGCTCCTGCTCGAACCTCGGCGACGCTCAGGCAAGACGCCTCAAGATCCGCGTAAACTCGAAGGAAAAGGGCAAGTACTTTGCTCACACCCTCAACAACACCGTCGTTGCTCCCCCCAGAATGCTCATCGCCTTCTGCGAGAACAACCTCTGCGCCGACGGCTCGATCAACATCCCCGTAGCACTCCGTCCCTACATGGGCGGCAAGGAAAAGATCTTCCCCAAGCACTGATAATAAAAAAGCGGCTGAGTCACATCAAATGGCTCAGCCGTTTTAATTAAAACTTCAGTCAACAGCAACCTGAAAGCTTTTGAAGATCTTTAAGAAACTTTTCCCGAAAAGTTTCTTAAACCGCACTCCGCAGAGTGCGGAACTTCTCCCTTGCGCTTCGAGCCGACTGCGCCCCGCAGGCGGTTCGGAAACAACATCACCTCCCCGCGGAGAGGTGATGTTGTTTCATCATTAAATAAAGAAGAAGCTTTTCAAGGCGAAAAGCTTCTTTTTTTATTTATTAAGGTGTAATTTTATTTACCTTTGCTCTATTGTAAGCATCAAATATTTCGGGAAGGGATTTATCTATATTCCATATCACCTCTTTATACTTGTCGTACTTTACGTTGAAAACAATTTCTTTGGAATTCATTATTGTAAGTCCATCCTTACGAACCGCTTCAACGAACCTGTATTTGCCTCCTTCATATTCTATAACGACCTTCGTTTCGTTATCAAGCGTCAAAACAAGCAAATTACCTGTTACCTCATAAGTTCCGGAATAGCGGGTTTCTTTATAAGCTTGCCCAGTTTCCTTAATTATTATTTCAACTGTCTCGTTCCATCTGTCAAGATCGATACTAACAGTCTTTCTCGGTAGTCCGAGCGTTTTGGTTTCATTCTGCCAGGAGAGATGAACCGCCGCCTTGGGGCAAAGCTCTTCAAGCTCGGGAGTCGGGAAGATCTTGTAATCTACATCGTTCTCGAAGTAGTAAATATACGAATTGCGCGAAGGTGTGTGTGAATTATACTCTCTGCTTCCAATCAGATAAGAATAAGATGCGCCTTTGCCTTTGAGCCTGTTTTCAAACGCCACCTCATACATAAGATAATCTCCATATTGCCCATTGTCAAACAGTATTCCATACATATGGTTGTTGTGTGAGGAACGACCGTCCGCTTCACAATAGCACAGAGTGCCCGTATCAAGTATGCGCAGTCGCTCGGAGATCATCATTTCGATCTGATTGAGCATATTGCTGTATGCTTCGAAGGCAGATTCATAAGTCTCGTATTCGGAAAGATCACCGTGATAGGGAGTAAGGGTTGTAAGCTTGTAATCGTGGTTGCCGACACAACTATCATATTCCCCATGAATGCCGTTACCGTTTAAGAACAGATCGGAAACGAAACTATACAGTTCTTCGGTATAATAAAGCGTGCCGTTGTCGTGGTAGAGCTTTCTGGTAACATCCTGAGTATGTTCGGCAAAATCGGTCATAACGATCTGATCATACTCCAGATATATTCTCACAGTATCGTTGACAAGGAAGATGATCTCATCGTATGTCAGCGAGCGGCGTTTGCCCTCTGCACGCATCTTGAGCGATTCGTCGATCTGCTCCTTGGTGAAAAGATGGAATATCTTCTCGCCGCCCGCGCCGATCACCTCTTTTCCGTAAGCCGCAAACTTCTTCTGCATTTCTGACTGTGCCGTAGGTGTTTCCTCAATGACGCTCGGTACGCTCATTTCATCGGTGTCGTACTGTTGAGTTTCCACGGACGGTTCGCCGATCAGATATATACAGCCGAAAAGGGCAAGAGCCGCGGCAAGTACAAGGGTTACAGCAATAATTATGATTTTTTTGTTTTTCATTTTATGCACTCTCCTTTCTGTGCCCTTATTATATACCGGCTGTATCATCAACTTATCTTCAACTTGTCATCAAGTTGTAAAATCGAAAAAAACTTTGGTTCCTTTTCCCGGTTCCGATTCAAAACGCAATTTTGCGCCGTGTGCCTCGGCGATATTCTTGCAGAGCGCAAGACCGAGCCCCGCGCCGCCCTCGGCACGCGAACGCGATTTGTCGGTTCGGAAGAATGGTTCTGTGATGTGAAGAAGCTCCTCGGAGCTCATTCCCTTGCCGTTATCCTCAACCGAAGCTGAACCGACAGAACATCTCAAAACGACCCTTCCGCCCTCTCTGCAAGCCTTTATGGCGTTGTCGGCAAGGTTGTCAAAAAGCATCGAAAGCAGAAGCGCGTTGCCCGTCAAAATCACCTCTTGGGCTTCACAAACAATTTCTACCTTCTTCTCTTTCGCTTTTCCCGAAAGTCTTTCAGCCGTGCCGCGCAGGACTTCATCAAGTGAAACCTGTGTCATTTCGGGCGGGTTTTCGCGGATATAGGCGGTGTCGAGAAGTATTTCGGACATTTTCGTCAGGCGTTCCGCCTCGGAAACAATATATCTTGACGCAGAAATCCTCTCCTCTTCGCTCACCGCCGCGCGTTCGAGGTATTCGGCATAGCCGCGGATAACGGTCAGCGGAGTGCGGAGCTCGTGCGCCATATTGTCAACGAGCATCTGCTTCTTTTCGGCATTTTCCTCAAGCGCCGACATCTGATCCTTGATAGTTCCGATCATCGAATTGAAGCTGTGGGCGAGAAGAGCGAATTCATCTTTTCCGCTCTCGTCAGCAGAGATCGAAAAGTCGCCCGCCTCAATGCACTCGGTCGTTTTCTGTAAGTCTTCAAGCGGGCGAGAGAGTCTTCGAAGAACGAAATAAAGCACTGCGGCAAGAAGCGCCGAAACACCGAGAGCGGTGAGAACGTAGGTCAGCGTCAGCGCGTGGAATTCGCGGTCAAGGCTTTCGACGTTCTTTACGAAAATCATCTTATATCCGCCTGCCTCCGAGCAGATAACGATATGCCTCACCCCGCCGATATCCTTATGAAACAAAGTTCCGTTTTTCGCCTCGACAGTTTCGGGAAGACTCGAAAACACAGTCTTTCCCTCGCGCTCAAAGGCGAGAAATACACCTCTCGGCGCGTAATAAGTGCCGTAGGAAGTCATCAAAAGCGACGGGCTCTGTCCCTCGCCCAAAGCAAGCATATCCTCGAGATCGCGCTCAAAGGATCTTGCAATATAATACTGCTCCGCGCCCGCGCTTTCCTCCGCCGACCGCACGCTTCTGGAATGTGTGAAAAGCGTCAGCGAAATTATCCCCGCATTGAGGCAAACGAGGAACAAGATCAGCGTCAGAATATATGTTTTTTGCCAGAATCTGATCTTCATATCTCAAGCCTGTATCCCGTTTTGTAGACCGTTTTGAGGCGGTCGGTTATGCCGAGCTTCTGGCGGAGCTTCTGCACGTGAACGTCGACCGTCCGCGTGTCGCCCTCGTAATCGAAATTCCACACGAGCTCAATAAGCTTTTCTCTTGAAAGCGCGAGATTGCGGTTCGTTATGAATGCCGAAAGGAGCTCAAATTCCTTCGGTTTAAGGCTTACTTCAACGCCGTCCTTATATACGCGGCGGGTGTCAAACTCAACGCGTATGCCGTCGAATTCAAAGATCTCGCTCTCGCCCTTCGTCCTGCGAAGCACCGCCTTGACGCGCTCGACGAGTTCAAGCATTTCGAAGGGCTTGACGATATAATCGTCTGCTCCGAGCTTGAGTCCGCGGAGTCTGTCCTCGACCGAAACACGCGCCGTGACGAAAATGACGGGCGTTTTGATCTGCCCGATTATCTCAAAGCCCGAAAGCTCGGGCAGCATTACGTCGAGGATCACCAGATCGTATTGCCCCGAAAGTGCCCATTCGAGCGCCGAGGCACCGTCAAACACCTGGTCGCATTTATGCCCGACGAGCTGCAGATTGAGTTTTATAAGATCATTTATCGCGCGCTCGTCCTCGGCTATCAGAATCTTTGCCATTTCCGTTCACCTCTCTGATAATTTCATATTATTATACCGAAAATATGTTATCAAGTTGTAATCAAAAAGCCGCCCGATGGCGGCTTTTTGATTATGTCATTTATTAATGGAATCTTTAAGTGCCTTACCTGCCTTGAAAGCGGGGGACTTGGAAGCCTCTACCTTTACGCTTTCACCCGTGCGGGGGTTCTTTGCAACTCTTTCGGGACGCTCGCGGACTTCAAAAGTGCCGAATCCGGTAACCTGAACCTTTTCGCCTGCCTTCAGATTTTCAATGATGGACGCCCAAAGAGCATCGTAAACCGCCTCTGTATCCTTCTTGCTGACGCCCGCCTTTTGTGCAATAACGCCGATAAATTCTTTCTTTGTCATAATATATATCCCTCCAAAAAATAGTTGTCGACAAACATATTAATATTCACGTCGATAGTATATGCATTATAGCACACAATTACTCGTTTGTCAATAAAATATGTGCAATAAATGTCAAAATATTTGAATTTTATTGACAGATTCGTCATTATTGCCGATTTTTTACTTCAGAAGTTGTGCAAACTGCACAGCCTTGGCATAAACGAGCTCGAAATACGAGTCGAGGGTGAGATCTTTATATCTATCGTGCGTATTTCTGCCGGGTTTCGATGCGAGAGTAAGCTCGAAGGTCAGCTCACCCGCATAATCAATTCTTGAAAGTCTGTCTGCAATTCCCTGCCAATCGGCAATGCCGTCGAAGGGGAAAAGATGCGAGTCGTCAAGCCAGGTGATGACGCTCGGATCGGTCTGACCGAGGTTATCGTTGAGGTGTGTACAGATCAGCTTTTCGCCAAAAAGCGCGGGAACGTCCATCGAACCGTTGTAGCACATTTCGTGTCCCGTGTCCCAGCAATAGCCGACTGCGGGAGATGAACCGAGCTCCGCGATGATCTTTTCAAGATATTCGATGCCCTCAACGTTCTCGAAGGCAAGCATAATACCCGACTTCTCCGCCTCGCGAACGAGCCTGCCGTAACGCTCAATTCCGCGATCGGTGGGATTGTGGCGGTCCATACCGATTATGGGATGAACGACGACGATAGGCGCACCCGCTTCGGCGCACTCATGCACGCAATCGATCAGATTATCGATAACCTTATCGCCCGCAGGTCCCCATTCCCAAGGCTTGTGCGCATCGGTGAAAGGTGCGTGGACGGACTGGAAGTAAAGGCCGCGGTCGCTGATCTTTTTGGCTGTTTCCTTCATCTTACCAACGTTCCAACCGGTGAAAATACCGTCAAATCCGGCGTTGCCGAGACTGTCGAGAGTCTGCGCAAAGCTGACGTCCTTGAACCCGGGATTGCCGTTTATGCAAATTTTTCTCTTCATTGTATATTTCCTCGCTTTCGGGAGATAATTGTTACGGGATAATTATAGCACTAATTGCACAAAAAATAAAGCCTTTTTCAGAAGTTTCTCATACAAAAAGAGAATTTTTCAAAATTCCCGATTTTTTCGAAAAAAATTTCAAAAAAGGCTTGACAAATACTCCATTTTCTGCTATAATATACACCGCACGACAGAGTGCAAACTAAATATGCAGCGTAGCGGCGTCGCCAAGCGGTAAGGCAACGGACTCTGACTCCGTCATTTCCTAGGTTCGAATCCTTGCGCCGCTGCCAAAAAAGAACGGATGACTTTCGTCATCCGTTCTTTTTTCGTATCGTCTCATGATGATGAACCTCGCGAATTGCTTGCAATCCGCCATAGTTTGCGCCACTCCGCATGTAACTCTACCGCCAATTCCACGCGCAAACAGAGGTTCAGCATCCTTGTGCCAAAATATGATAC
>JAZSLM010000055.1:0-15745 GCA_045535375.1 Eubacteriales bacterium | reverse complement strand
GAGTTCGTTACTTTTGGGCTTCGCCCCTGCACCCCTGCTTGCGAGTGCGAACAAAGCTTTCTTGATAAAATTCAGGTTGTTTCACGGTACATCGGCATCTAAAAAACGTGCACCCATCGGTTTTATTTTCGTTTTCTATTGACTTTTCCTCAAAAATGTAGTAAAATACAAGAGCCAAACTAATTTAATATTAATTTTCGGGGAGGTTCTATTTAGGGATAAGTATACCCTTTTTTCGTCATACTAACAATACTTTGAAACTTGATAAAATGCAGATTTCATTGGTATTGTTGGTATTTCACTACCCATAATATTGAATTAGTTTGGCGACTATCGAAGTCTGCGTTTTTGTGCGGCGGCTTTGGTCGTCGCACTTTTTGTTTTGGAGGAATGACAATGAAAGATAAGCTCATATATGAAGCAAAATATCCACGCATCAACTATATTAAGCAATATGAAAAAGATAGGGCGGAGGTTGAAAAAGATCCTCCTGCAAAAATCCCCGATGCGAATGATTTTATCAAAGGAATCCGTGCTAACACTCAATATACCCCCATCCCCAAGCGAGCAGAGGAAGGCGAAATCTTCATCAACGAAGCTATTGCCGTTACAAAACTTTATCAAATAGATGCGCGAATACTTCAGCATGACGAGAAGATCAGCGTCTGCCTTTCCTTTGACTTCGGCGCAGATATGATGTATATAAGCCGTTTGTTCGGTATGGCAGACAGAATTTCTTTTTTTAAAGACAAAAGTGATCACGATTTTGCAGCTTGTCTTGATTTATATACCCACATCGTTGTAAGAAACGGCATGGCAGTTGCTCCGTGAAAAGCAAATATACCAAAACCGACGGGATTTCGCTCCCGTCGGTTTATTTTTATTTGATCTTGATATTCTGTTCCCTATCGACCGCATCGAGCATCGAATCGATATATTTAGATATAAATGAATCGTTTTGCGTTCTCCAGAGCTCGATCCCTTCGGCGTAGTCCTTCTCTTTGATCGGTCTGCCCTCGAAATAGGCGGAATTTATCTCGGCGTATGTCGTTGCCATCAGTTCGATCTCTTCTTGCGAAAAGCTCGATCCCGCAAGCGTCTTGCGCGCCTGATCCTTTGCGATCTTCTCGAAATAGTATGTAGCGTATTCGGCAAAGGATGCGAAGCCGTCGACCGCGATATCGGTTTCGAGAGAGTTGACCGAATATTCGATTCTTCCGCGCTTCGACACGATCTCGCCGTAGTGCAAGCCCGTAACGGCAAGCGACGATGTTACGATCTCGGGAAGCTTTTTGCCCGTGATGCTCTGGATATGCACGTGCGCGCTGAAATTGCATTTCACGCCGTACTTTTCATACAGTTCGGTAACTTTCGAGCCGTTATAAAGCTGATATCCGAAAGAAAGCATATCGCTGTGAGCATAAATATTCTGATGCGAAACGGCGATCACGTCAATACCCGCATCCTGCGCTTTTTTCAGATTTTCCTCCATCCACCCGAACGTGCTGTCGGCGACGAAACACTCCGCCAAAGTATTGCTGTCAAGCATCAGCACCCACAATTTTTCGCTTGCCTCGTAAATATAGTTAAAAGTACCTTCCTCGCGGCTGAGAGTTTCGGGCAGGAGGGGGGAATATATCTCATAAAAATCCGCCGCGTCAGCCGATTCGACTTCTTTCAGCTCCTCGCCCGAATAATCAACCGCTGTCTTATCGAAATCGTGATTGCCGGGGATGATGAGAACGTCGATCCCCGCAAGTTTGATCTGCTCGAGCTTTGCCGAAAGCTCGGTATGGCTGACCACGGCGCCGTTCAGCGTAAGATCGCCCGCAAGAATGAGTGCCCGCGGTTTCTTTTCGATAACCTCGGCAATGAACGCATCAGCGATCTCGGGACTGTAATGGACGAGCTTTCCGTCCGCACGGGTCTGTGGGTTTCGAAAAAATTCTCCGTCACCGAGCAGGGTCGGGGAGATATAGTGAAGATCGTTTGCGATCATAAATGTGATCTCTTCTTCAGCCGCAAGTCCGCAGGAGGCAAGTGGGAGCAGAAGAACAATTATAAGGCAGAGGGCAATAATCCTGTTTTTCATTATCATTTTTCCGTTTTTTCTCTAATTATACCACGAAAAAAGATCGTTTTCAATGAAAATTTCTTTTCAAACCGAAAAAAATATGGTATAATTAAAAAAATCCCCCAAACACTGTAACCTTTTCCCGATTTTTACCGTCTATATAGGTGAAAGCCTAGCCGTAAGTGAGTCGTACCAATTTGTTCGACTCTCTTACGGCTACGCAGAGGTGATAAAAATGGATGACAGAAAGATCATAGAGCTATTCTTCGAGCGCTCGGAGAAAGCTGTTGAAGAAACCGAAAAGAAATACGGGCGGTATATTTCTGCCGTTGCAGACTCGATACTCGCCTCGAAGGAGGACACGGAGGAGGTCATCAACGATACTCTTCTCCGCGCCTGGAATTCGATACCTCCGCAAAAGCCGAAAAAGCTTGGTGCATTCCTTGCAACGATCGCGCGCAACCTCGCGCTTGACCGCTATGCCGCAAGGCGTAAGGAGAGGGAAAATCTCACCGCCGAAGCAGTTCTTGACGAGCTTGCCGACTGTTTGCCCGCCGCTGAAGGATTGTCGCCTGCGGATGAATTTCATCTCCGGCAGGCAGTAAACTCATTTCTTTCTACACTCGACGCGAAAACGAGGGTGGTGTTCATGCGTCGATATTGGTACATGATGCCGATTGCGAAGATCGCGTTTATGTCGGGAATGAGCGAATCAAACGTAAAAACAACACTTCACAGAACGCGCGTGGCGTTCCGTGAGCATCTTGAGAAAGAGGGGATTTCAATATGAAAAAGATCGATATGGCAAAGGCGATCGGCCTTGCCGATGAAGATTTCGTTGCCGAAGCCGCGCCGGTGGCAACTAAAACAAAGAGTGTATTCTGGCGCAAATTCGCGATCATAGCGGCTTGCGTTTCGCTTGTCGTCACATCCGCTTGTCTGTGGCTCTTCCTGCCCTATGACAGAGCCGAGGAGCTTCCCGATGAGGTCGATAAAAAGAATCTTCCTTCCGCGCTCGAGGAATACGCCGACAGCGAATATCTCGACCTTATGTATGCGATTTATAAATATGAAAAAGCAAACAAGCTAAAACCGAACAACAATTTCGAGAATTATATCGAATCCTTCCTCAAAGGAGCATTCGGCTATTTCGCGCCCAAAAACAACAATTTCTTTGTAAGCAATTTTGATGATCTCAACAGCATTGTAGAAACGGACGATGAAATGAAGCTTGAATGGGTGGTGGAGGAAGCGACTTCCACTTCATCCCCCTCGAAAGGCAATACAATGGGCGGTTCAGTGTATAGTGATTACGTCGAAACGACCGACAATCAGGTCAAAGGCGTCACCGAGGCAGACCTTTTCAAGCGAACCAAGACGCATATCTTTTATCTTGATATAAACAGTTTCACCCTCCGCGTTTATTCGATAGCGGGCGAGGAAAGCCGTCAGGTGTCTGCTTATACTATCCAAAACAATGACAGCGAAATACTCAAGAACGTATTTGTCAAGGAGATGTTTCTCTCAAACGACGGCAAGACCCTTACTCTTATAGGTTACGCCAGAACGCGCGGAGAACTTGTGGCGGAAGGAACTCTTCCTTATAACCGCCTCGTACGCCTTATCTCCCTTGACGTTTCGGATCCCGAGAACATCAAGGAGAAATCTTATTTCTCTATCACGGGCGACCATACCACCGCGCGTGTGGTTGACGGCAAGATCTTGCTTTTCAGCTATTACAGTCCGAATTCTTCTATCAGCCTCGGTGAATCCGGTATAAACAGATTTGTTCCCATGATCGACACGGGTACCGGCTTGGTTCCGATCGCCGCTGATGACATCATTCTCCCCGACGATATTACTTCGAAGCGTTACACCGTTGTTACCAAGCTGAATGAATCCGACCTTGCATTCGAGGGTGCGATCGCGTGCCTTTCCTATTCTGATACCGTTTACGTTTCCGCGGATAAGATCTTCGTCACCAGAAGCTACAACGACTATATCAAACGCGAGGAAGACGGTGCAAAATTCGTTGACAATGCCAATATGACCGAGATCACCGCTATCTCCTATAAGGGCGGATCATTTGAAAAGCTCGGAAGCACCAGCGTTGAAGGCAGAGTTAAGAATCAATACAGCCTTGACGAATATGAGGGCATTCTCCGCGTCGTTACCACCACAAGTGCAACGCGCTATATCGGCGACAGTTACCTTGTGACAAGAGATGGACTTTACTACGGCAATTCAGACGGCAAACCCGCAAAGACTGAACGTATAGCAACCAATGCCGCGCTCTATTGCATCGACCTCTCTACCTTTGAGATCGTCGGCGAGGTCCGCGATTTCGCTCCCGCGGGCGAGACCGTCGAGTCGGTCCGCTTTGACGGCACAAGCGCATACGTCTGCACTGCCGTCGTCGTTACCTTCAGCGACCCCGTTTACTTCTTCGATCTTTCGGATATGAATAATATCACATATACCGACACGGGAGATATCGAGGGTTATTCCTCCTCTCTCGTTGACTTCGGTGACGGACTGCTTCTCGGAATCGGTTACGGTGAAAACCGCTCCACTCTCAAGATCGAGGTCTACGCCGAGGACGGCGACAAGGTTATTTCTCTTGACGCTTACGAGGTGGAAAACTGTTTCTTCTCGACCGATTATAAGTCTTACTTTATCGACCGAGAAAACGGACTTGTAGGCTTGATGATGGACACTTGGGATAACAATTACAGTTGCCGGTATATATTGCTCGGCTACGACGGCTATCAGCTTTTTGAGATAGTGAATGAGAAATTCGAAAAGACCGGTCAGCCCGAGCTCGCCCGCGCAACTATCGCAGACAACTACTTCTATATGATGGCATCTTACGAATTCAAGGCAATTAAACTGTTTGATTAATATGAAAAAGTTATTATATCTTTTGCTTGCGATCGTGATGCTTCTGCCGTGCTTTTCGGGCTGTGCCGAGCGTCCGCTACCGAAGGAAAGACCTACGGATTTCTCCTTTTCGCTGACTTGGGGCGTATACGGCATCAGCTCGTATGACAGCCGCACGGGCAAGCTCATCAAAACGAAGGACGCAACGAATCCAGAGGATTACGTGACCTACATCAAGCTCCCCGAAGAAGTGTTGGAGCTTATTTACAAAGATCTCTGCGCGCTGGGCGTCGATTCCTATCCCGACGAATACGATCCCGACCCTATGATGGGAAGCGAGCCGTCCGCAGATCTGATACTCACCGTCCGCAAGGGAGATTATGTAAAAACCATCACGGCAAAAGACGTTTCACTTTCCTATGAATCGCTCTCGGTCAAGGGCAAAAGGTTCATTGATACCTGTCTAGCAATCCGCGATATCCTTACTGAAACCGAGCAGTGGAAAGCATTGCCCGATTATGAATTTTATTATGATTAGACCTATGAGCCGGCAAATTGCCGGCTCATTTTTTATCAAATAGCTTGACAATTTCCCCGAATGATTGTATAATCAATATATATTTATTTGGAGGTATCACCATGTCCG
Source organism: Eubacteriales bacterium (assembly GCA_045535375.1). GTDB lineage: Bacteria > Bacillota > Clostridia > Oscillospirales > CAG-272 > CAG-390. The sequence continues at coordinate 10,145 of JAZSLM010000055.1, read as the reverse complement.
AATTCAAGTTCCAAGCCCACAGAGGCGATAGCGTTTCTTATCCCGAGAATACTCTTGTTTCCTACCTTGCCGCAGTCGAGCAGGGTTATAAGATCGTCGAGATGGACTGTAAATTTACAAAAGATAACGTCTGTATCATGCTGCACGACGGCACAATAAACCGCACCTGCCGCCGCGAGGACGGTTCAGCTTTCGAGGAAAAGATCGCATCAACCGCTCTCACTCTTGAAGAGATCAAGGCGCTCGACGCGGGACTTTTCAAGGGCGAAGAATTCCGCGGAGTACGCATTCCCACTCTTGCCGAAACTCTTGAAGCACTCCGCAACGTCGATGCCGACATCAAGCTCGACAACGTTTTCCAGAGCTTCAACGAAGAGCAGTTCGAGATCTTCTGCGAAACGATCAAGGCGGCTGATATGGAGGAAAAGATCGGCTTCACCTGCAAGACTCTTCCCTACTTCGATTGGCTTGCAAAGAAGTTCCCGAAGGCACATATGCACTACGACGGTCTTATGACCCGCGAAGCACTCGAGCACACCCGTGCGGTCGCCGAGGGCAGAGTAACCTATTGGATCCCCTACGCAAACAAGTCGACCGCGTGGTTCAAAGGCAGATTCGCCGATCCCGAATTCTGCGCCGAGGTCAGAAAATACGGCAATATCGGCATATGGACCATCGGAGAGATGGATGAACTTCGCACATCCGTGAACGTTTTCGGCGCAGTCGCCGCAGAAACCAACGGTCAGCTCAAGCCCTATATGCTTGCAGACATTTAAGCCTTGACAAGACACATATAATGTGATATAATTAATTATTATTTGAGAAATGAGGTGCAGACCAATGCCCATCCAGGTTCCCGAGGGATATTCCTCTCATCTGACAGCAAGACAAACGCAGATAGCGATCAAAAAGATCAAGGATTTCTTCCAAGCAAATCTTGCAAACCAACTGAATCTGCGCCGAGTTTCCGCGCCCCTTTTCGTTGATGCCGCTTCGGGTCTCAACGACAACCTCAGCGGACGCGAGCGCCCCGTTGCATTCGATATGGGTTATTCCGAGGGTAACTTCGAGATCGTCCAGTCGCTTGCAAAGTGGAAGCGAGTTGCGCTGCAGAAATACGGCTTTGCTCCCGGAGAGGGACTTTATACCGATATGAACGCGATCCGCCGCGACGAGGAAACCGACAACATCCACTCGATCTTCGTCGATCAGTGGGACTGGGAACGCATTCTCAAGCCTACCGAGCGAAACGAAGAGTTTCTGCGCCGCACCGTGCGCTATATCTACGACGCTCTCCGCCAGACCGAAAACTACATAGCCGACGACTACAACTTCATCGGTCATCTGCTCCCCGAGGATATAACCTTCATCACTTCCGCAGAGCTTGAGGCAAAATATCCCGACCTCACCCCCAAGGAGCGCGAATACCGCGCGGCAAAGGAATACGGCGCCCTCTTCCTTGAACAGATCGGCGGCGCTCTGCCCATCTCGGGCAAGCCCCATGACGGGCGCGCGCCCGACTACGACGATTGGCTTCTCAACGGCGACATAATCGTTTATTATCCCGTTCTCGATATGGCTCTCGAGCTTTCGAGCATGGGTATCAGAGTTGACGCCGAGGCACTCAGACGTCAGCTTGAAATCTCCGGCTTTACCGACAGAGCAAAGCTTCCCTACCACCGCGATCTTCTTGAAGGCAAGCTGCCCCTCACCATCGGCGGCGGTATCGGTCAGTCGAGAATGTGTATGTTCTTCCTGCGCAAGGCGCACATCGGCGAGGTCCAGGCTTCCTGCTGGCCCGCAGAGGACGTCAAGAAGTGCGAGGAGAACGGAATACTTCTTCTGTAATATTTCTGATAAGTGATAAGATAAAGACGGGAAACGCAGAAAGGACAAAAAGACATGAAAAGAAAACTTGGTATAAATTCCGACTGCTTGGGCGGATTGCTTGACGAAATTTCAACACTCAAACTTGCAAGCGAAATCGGATTTGAGGCATTTACAACGGGTAGTATAAAAGTGGATACCGTGTCCGAGCTCAAGGAAAAAGCAGTCGCGCTGGGAATGGACTTTCCTTTTCTTCACTCTCCTTTTAGCGGCATCAATAATATGTGGATAGAGGGAGAAGCTTATAATACCGTATACAATGGGATCATTGAGTCGATAGACAGTGCTGCCGCCTGCGACGTTTCGGCGGTCGTTATCCACGTATCGAGCGGTTGGCAAGCACCTCCCGTAAATGACCTTGGACTTTCGCGTTATGACGCGCTCGTCGAATACGCTTCAAAAAAAGGCGTGACGTTAGCTTTCGAAAATCTGAGGATGGTCGGCAATCTCGCATACCTTATGGATCGCTACGAACACAACGACAACGTCCGCTTCTGCTATGACTGCGGACACGAGCATTGCTATACGAAGACAGTTCCGTGGATCGATATATTTACAGATAAGATCGTGGCAACGCATATTCACGATAATCTCAGCCGTCCTTTTGGAGATAAAACGACCGACCCCGACTCACATTGGCTTCCCTTTGACGGAAGCTTCGATTATCACCGGATGATGAGTAAGCTCGACAAATATGGCTATTCAGGACCGCTTGTACTCGAGGTATTCCGCAAAGCGAGAGCGGATTATGCAAATCTCTCCGCCGAGGAATTTGTAACGACCTCGTACGACAGAATAAAACGCATCTCCGAGCTTAATCAGCTTTGATGCACAATAAAAAAGCAGAGAACGTTCAAAAACGTTCTCTGTCTTTTTAATCTTTTGATTGCAAAAATGCGGCTTGAAGCATTTGCGCAATTTTCAATGCATTCCTCACCAAACGCGGGAATTATTGAATAGTTACATTTTATTCTCCTACATTATATTCATAAACTACGGTTACACCCTCGCTTGCTCCGTTTGCCTTTATCGAAGGTTCCGAAATATAAACGGTCTTCGCCGCTTCGTCATATCGAACGCCGCCGTATTCATTATAAAGCAGAGCGTAATACGGGATATGGTAATCCTCATCGATCTCGAGAGTGAGGCAATCCTCCCAGACGATACCAAAAACGACGTCGCAATCGGGCATAACATACTCTTCTCCGTCAAGAAGCGCATCACCCTCAAGAAGTATCCAGCCTTCGCTGACCTTGCCCGCGGTACAAAAGATACGGTCGACAAGTGAAAAGCGAGCGGAATAATCAAGATGGCTTGTGTTTATAGCTTCTCCCGTGGCAATATCGACAAAGATTATATCGTGCGCATTCGGAATAAAGCTTCCGCGGAGAATTATATCGCCCTCGGGCATCACAAACACGCCCGAAGAAACGTCTGCCTCGTCACAGCTCCAACCTGTAAAGATATGTCCGAATTTCGTCGGATACATACCAAGGTCGATCGTCTGACCCGAAATGACGCCTATTCTGCCGTATTCCTTACCATCAACGATGAATATTATGGCGTTGTCACCCGCGGAAAACGCGCCGTAGATATCAACGTCACCCGCAGGCATACTGAATACTCCCGCGGATATATCAACTCCTGCGGAGTGCCATGCGAAGGTACATCCCGCCTGTTCCTCATCGGGACGGAGCGTTACGATGTCACCGAATTCAAATTCATCGCTATACAGAAGCTCATCGTCAAGGTAATAATTTACCTTGTAGGAACAAATATTGAATTCGGCAAAGAACACGATATCGTCATCGGGAACAGTGAAAATACCGCCCGTGCTTTGAATATCGTATCCCTGTGCCTTCCAGCCCGAGAATTCATATCCCAAGCGGACTTCGATACCTCGTACGGTATAGATCTCTCCGAAGACGACGCTGTCGGAATAAGCTTCGATTCCGTCAATGACGTATTTCACAGTATGATGATTTGGTGCGGACTCGGCGCTGAAGACAACGTCGAAGGCGGGCATTGTGAAGCCGCCGTCGGTAAGCGCTTCAATATCGGATGTGATCCATCCGCTGACGGTATAACCCGGCTTTTGCACGGATGCGGCAAGAGTAACAAACGTTCCTGCCTTGATCTCCTGCACCGATACCTCTTCGCCGTCAAGAATATAAATAACTCTGGGTAATCTGATTTCTGAGTAAATATCCACGTCGCTCTCGGGCATAATTTCGGGCACTCCCTGCCAACCGCAGAAGATGAATCCGTCTTCAGTTTCGGGAGCTTCGGGAACGATCAGAGGCGTGCCCGCATAATGAGGCTCGGAAAGATACAGATCGCCGTCAACGTAATAATTGACGTAGTAAACAGGCTTTTCGGTCAGATAGACCGCGGTAAATGCCATATCACCGAAAAACTCCGTGGGAACCTCCGCATTCCATCCCGAGAACTTATACACGACTTCGCCGCAAACAACGTCGGTAAGCTCAGGAATCACGATGGGATCGCCGTAATATCCGGTCAACACGAGTATGGGAGAGCCGTCGGCAAAGCTGCCGATCTCGGTATCGAAGGTAACGGTATATACCCTGCGCTCACCGGGAGCGTATTCGGCATACAGCGTCATGTTTTCGTTTACCGTAAGCTCGTATCCGCCGTTGTAAAGCAGACCGGAAGCATCGCGCCAGCCGACGAAGTCATAGTATCTTTCGGCATCAAAAAGGCGCTCGCCGGTCGGGATAATGACTTTTCCGCCCGCAGTTATCTGCGAAACAAGAGCCGTCTGCCCCTCGCCGTAATCAAATGTCACGGTGAAACGGATATCTTTATGTACCCAGTTGAGAACTACCTTCCATTCTCTTCCCGTCTTCGTCACGGTGACGCCCGAAAATTCGTGCATCGCATCGTGAAGATAGATATCTTCGGAAGAGTAAGAATCATAAGACTTAACCAATTTCTCGGCATCACGGTAATTGCAGGCAACCGTCTGCTCCTTACCTCCGCCGATAAGCTCGCCAAATTCGGTAGAAAGACTGACGGTATATATCAGCTCTTCTTTTCCGTAAACCGCCTCAAGATCGATCGGAGCGCTTGCGGTGATGGTATCATCGGCAGAGATCTGCTTTCCGTCGAGTCTGAATCCGATCAAGGAATAGGTATATTCATCGTCATCCGCCCTTGTCGGCATTGAAGCCAAAAGATCGGATGCCTTGATGCTTTTACCTTCGGTTACCCAGAATTCCGTTTGCACTCCACCCTCAAACACACCCTCGCCCGCGGAAAATCTGACGCGGTAGCTGTATTCGATAACGGGATAAACGTGCATTCCCGCAAGAGTTATGAACGGGGGATCGTTCAAATCGTAATGCTTTCTCTCGCCGTCCTTTTCGACCGAGTATTCCCAACCGATAAGCTCGGCAGTTATACCCTCTCCTGCGGTAAGATCGAGCGATTCAAGCGCGGAGGCGGGAAGTGTGGTCGATTTTGTAATATATTCACTCGCATTGCCGAGTGCATCGTAAACGTAAATTTTCGCCTCGAAAACAGAAGGCGGCTCGGTAGTTTCGGGGAGATCTTCCGTAGTAACCTCCTCCGTTGTTTCCGATTTTGTTTCGGGAAAGGTGGTTTCATCGACAAGAAGTGTGGTTTCGGGCGCGGGATCGGTCAGCGCGTCAGTCGTGACCTCTCCGCCGCCGGGCGTGCAGGACGAAAGAAGCGCGCCAACGAACATCAGACAGAGAAGCAAGCCGAGAATTTTTTTATTCAATTTCATAAGCAGCACTCCTTTCAAAAGATTTAGCCTTGAACGCCGACGGTCTTTGACCGTCGGCATTTTTGTTTATTGCCCCCTGGCTTCGGAACCGAAATCACGGAGAATGTTTTCGGAGAAAACAAACACGAGGAAACCGTTCGCATCGTTGGGGGAATCGTATTCGCGGAGATAGTATTCATCCATCCATGTCTGCCAGGTATCGGTAAGGAAGACCTTTCTGTACTCTGTGGACGAAAGAATAACGAAATATTCGTCGATACCTTCCTGATCATTGTACCAATTAAGGCTCGACTGATAATGTCGGCCGACAACGCCGGCATTATCCTTTATATCAATATTACGGACACGCACTTGCGAATCGGTAAGCACGGTGATCGCCTGCGAGTACCAGAAGGTAGCGTAACCGTATTCAAGCCCCTCCTCGACTAGGAATTCGGCAAGGCGGTGGTTGGTGTTGTCGCGTCCGTATTCGGGATCAAGCTTCTTCACCTCATCGGCAAAGACAAGCGAGGAAGCAACAATGACCGCAAGCACGAGCGCGCAGATCCTTGAAAGCACTGCGGGCGCACCGCCGTTTTCCTTGATCTCAAAAAGTCCGAGATCCGAAACGAGATCGCGCAGACCGCATACCGTAAGCATAGCGGCGCTGCCGAGAATGGGAGTCAGACGCCAGTTTGCAGCGCTGAGCTCGCCGCAGATGTATCCGAACATAACTGCTGCAGTGAGAACGAAATGCGCCCAGAGCATAAACTTCACGCCGCGCGACTTGATCTTGCCGTAAAAGCAGAGGATAACGACGGGCATAACGAGAAGAATTATTCCGACAGCAATTCGGAAGAAATACTTCAGCGATTCGGCTTCAAATATCGGCGCGTTCTTCGCCATATTTACTCCGAGAAGCGAGAAATAGTGATTTACAAACTTCTGAGCATTCGAAAGCCAGAGAGTAACATCCGACCAACCCGAATATCCCGCGGCATAGCCTGCACTGATCTCTCCGTCATTGGTAATGACGAGCAACAGCTTCATTCCGATGAGAGTGCCGAGGGCAATGACCGCAGCAGTGATTATTGCGGGTACAGTCTTCGTCGAAACGATCCCGTCCTTCGGGGAAAGGATCCTTTCCGCGGCAAACGCTGCGGCAACGGGAAGCGTCGTCAGAACGATGATCTGCATTCCGTTTGTCGCGCTTCCGACGGAGATTCCGACAAGAAGCAATCCAAAGATCACAGACGCGATCTTTTTGCCGTCCTCAAGCGCATCACAAAGGCGCATACTGAGTCCGAGCAGATAAAACATCAGAACAAGTCCGAGGCTGTAATAAATGGTGTGCCCCCACATCATCTCGCGGAGCTTGTCCGAGCAGGAAAGGATCATAAATACCGCAAAAACGGCGGTACTGCTCCAAAGATGCGAGAATTTTGCGCTTCTTGCGCAGAAATAAATGCTTCCGGCAAAAAGAACTGCAAAAATTGCCATACCGAGGTTATGCGCCGTCATACCGAAGCCGAAAAGCTTTATAAGCGGCTGCATTATCCAGACGGTCGAAAAAGGCAGGAGCGCGGCGTAGTTATACTGAGGGTCAAAGATGCCGTTACCTTCAAGCGCCGCGTTTGCCCAATACATCGTATCGGTGCAGTCGGAGTGGAAATATCCCTCTCCGGGACCGTAGATGTAATAGAAAGCAAGATACAATGCGGCTATCGCGGGTATCAGGGCAAGCAGGAAGAACGCTATCTTAAACCAACGCTTGCCGCCGATATCGCGGAGATTTACTTTAGATTCGTTCATTTATTTTCGCCTTCGGTCTTTTCCTCGTGATATTCCTTCTCGGTATTTACTGCCCAGACGGTAGCCTTGTCGCGGGTACCGTTTGCGATGGAACGAACCGCCTCAACCGCAGTAAGCATGGAATGGTCCATATTGTTGTATCTGTGCTGACCGTTACGTCCGAGGCACCAGAGATTATCAATGCCGGAAAGATAATCCTTAACGGTATCGAATTCGGAATAGGTGTCGAAATATGCGGGATAGGCCTTCTTGACTTTAATTCGGGTAGCATCCTTAACGTCAGCGGGATCGATAACGTCGATCTGCGCAAGCTCGGCGATAGCGAAATCGATAAATTCCTTGTCGCCCATCTCCCAGAGATCGTCGCCCTCGTTACAGAAATACTCAAGACCGATCCAAACGGTATTTTCGGGGTCGGCAACGAGGTAAGGAGACCAGTTATTGAAGATCTGAAGACGTCCGAGACGCACCTCGCGCTCCTGAACGTAGATCCAGCAATCGGGAACGTTGCCGGTGAGGGTCTTTATCTTGGTCTTATTTTCAAGCAGGAGCTTGTCAACGAGTAGACCCACGGTAATATAGTCGCGGTAAGGAAGTCCGTCCGCTACACGCTTGACGTCCGCGGGAACGGTATCGCCCATTCCGTTCACGAGATCGCGCACGGGCATCGTCGAGAAAAACTCATCGCCCTTGAATTCGCGTCCGTCGGCGGAAACAACGCTTGCTACCTTGCCGTTCTCAAGCTTGATATCCTTGACCGAACAGTTCATAACAATCTCGCCGCCCATCGCCTTGATATCGGATGCAAGTGCCTCCCAGAGCTGACCGGGGCCGAGCTTGGGATAGTAATACTGCTCGATAAGCGAGGTCTCGACCTTATCCTTCGGGCGGAAGGGCTTGGAGAGCACGTTCCATACAGCCTTCATAAGGGAAAGTCCCTTTACTCTCTGCGCGCCCCAATCCGCGGAGATCTGCGAAGGATGGCGTCCCCAGAGGTTCTCCGTGTAATCCTCGAAGAACATCTCGTAGAGAGGTCTGCCGAAACGGTTGATATAGAAATTCTCAAGCGAATCCTCGGGCTTCTTGACAATACAGCTTCCAAGATAGCCGAATCCCGACTTCATTGTACGGACAAAGCCCATATTAATGAAAGTCTCAGGCTTGAGTGAGATCGGGTAGTCAAAGAATTTATGAAGGAAGAGAATGCGCGAGATACGGTTGCGGAGCAGGAACACTCTGTCCTCGGTCTCGGGGTCGGGACCGCCCTCTGCAAGATCCTTTTCCACGCCGAGCTTTTTATCGTCGTATGCCGGCGCACCCTGAAGGGGCATAAGCTCGCGCCAAAGCTCGTTTACTTCCTCGTTCTTCGAGAAGAAACGGTGTCCGCCAAGGTCCATACGGTTGCCGTTGTAACGCGCGGTACGCGAGATACCGCCGATGTATTCACTTTCCTCAAGAATGATCGGCTTGATGTCGGTCTCCTTAAGAAGCTTGTAAGCCGCGGTCAGACCCGCGGGTCCCGCGCCGATGATAATTGCTGTTTTCTGTTCGCTCATTTTTTATCTCCTGTATTGTACTACAATATATATGACGGAATTTGTCGCAAAAAGTTTCACATTTTCCGAAAAAAATCAATTAATTTCATCAAAGGGCTCAAATCCGTATTTTCCGAGGTCCTCGGGATATATCCATTTTTCGCTGTCAGCATAAAGCTCACCTTCATCGTCGGGGATCAGGATGCTGTAGCGGTATATATCGGTCTCGGAAAAATAGCTGAAGCGGTTGACTTGCTTTATAACGAATCTGCCGTGGTCGGTGAAGCCGTAAACGGTTTCGTCGCGCCGGAGCTCGTACATCGGAGGCTCGTTGTTGTAAGTAGGCTCGTTATAGCGCTCGAAGGTTTCTACGATGACCTTGCCTTCCTCAAATTTCGGAGCAACGAGGGCAGACAGTTTCTTTTCAAGAGTAAAGCTTCCTTCTTTATTAATATAGCAGCGGTATTTCTCCGCGCCCTCTGTGCGTACGGACTTAATGATAAAATCCTCGTCATCGTCGCCGTCGATATCAAGAACACGGAAGCCATAGTCTTCCTTATCTTCGCCGAGCCACGGTTCGTTTACACGATAATCGGGTTTCACGCTCCCCGTTTTTTCTTCTCCGCGGTATATATCCACTCGTGCTATAGCGTTTGCACCTCCGAAAAGACGGAAAGAGTATTCTTCCCCTTCAACACGAGCAAGCTCTTCTCCACCCGCGCAGGACGTCAATAAAAAAAGAAAAATAAATAAATAAAATAACGATACGAAATACTTTTTTGCCTTCATGTGTCACCTTTCTTCGGCAAAGCATAAATATGTAATATATATTATACACCAAAACTATTAAAATGTAAAGGGCTTTTTGTCGTTTTTTACATACACCACCCCATTTTCGCTGTGCTTTTTTGGGCAAGACGGGGAAAGCGCAAAAAAATCAAAAAAATCAAAAAAACTTTCAAAAAAGTGTTGACAAATGAATTGACTTGTGGTATAATAATACCCGTCGCGAGTGCGATTCATCATGGGAGCATAGCTCAGCTGGGAGAGCATCTGCCTTACAAGCAGAGGGTCATAGGTTCGAGCCCTATTGTTCCCACCATGATGGCCCGGTAGCTCAGTTGGTTAGAGCGCCAGCCTGTCACGCTGGAGGTCGTGGG
>JAZSLM010000003.1:0-4680 GCA_045535375.1 Eubacteriales bacterium | reverse complement strand
GTCGTTGGGGAGTCCCTCTACCTTTGAAATATAGGTAATAACGTCCTCTCTGAAGCCGTCAACGCCCATATCCAGCCAGAAGCGGAGAATCTTTTTTACCTCTTCTCTTACAAGGGGGTTATCCATATTAAGGTCGGGCTGCTTTACGGCAAAAAGGTGAAGATAATATTCGCCTCTCACCTCGTCGTATGTCCACGCCTTGCCCTCAAAGTTTGAATCCCAGTTGTTAGGCAGCTTTCCGCCTTTTTCGCCCTTGCGCCAGATATAATAATCGGTATACGGCTCTATTCTCCTTCGGCTTTTTTCAAACCACTCGTGCTCGTCGCTTGTGTGATTGACAACAAGGTCCATAAGCAGCTTCATTCCCCTCTCGTGACAGCCGTCAAGCACCTTTTTGAACGCCTCCATACCGCCAAACTCGGGAGCGATGTCCATATAATTTGCTATATCGTAGCCGCAATCCGCCCCGGGCGAGGGATAAATCGGAGAAAACCAGATTCCGTCGCAGCCAAGGCTCTTTATATAATCCAGCTTTTCAAGAACGCCCAAGAGGTCGCCCATTCCGTCTCCGTCGCCGTCCTTAAAGCTCCTGGGCCAAATCTGATAAAACACCATATCCTTATACCAGCGAACTCTTTCCATAAAAGCCTCCTAAAAATTTATCTTTTATAATCGTTATATAAATAATATACCATATTCAGAATATAAAATCAAGAGAATAGAAAAAAGGGGCTGTCGCAAACAATTTTACTCATTTGCGACAGCCCCTTGTCTTTGTTTTATTGACGATGATTCTCACACCTTATCAAAATTATGCCGATTCGGGGCGGAGTAGAAACGGTTGAAGACGATGCAGGCGGGGGCGACGTCGTGGACCGTCTCGCTCTGATCGTTGAATATCAGATCGACCGTTTTCTGATTCGGGTTGTTGAGATTGAACTTGAAGACCTTTCGCTCTATCTGCGAGAAGAACTCGGGCGATGCGCCGAGCAGCTTGCTCTGAAGAATGATGCACTTGGGGTCGAAAATGCGAATGATGTATTCGATCGCAAGGGCGGTGTAGGAGACCGCTTTGTTGATGACCTCACGCACCGTCTGATCGCCCTCCTCGTAGAGCGACATCACCGCCGCCGGGGTGGACGCCTCGGGGTGCGCTTCCTTTATGCGGGCGTAGATCGAGTCGCTTCCGGTGTACGCCTGAAGGCAACCGCGGTTGCCGCAGGAGCAGAGAAGCCCGTCGGGATCGACCGAGATGTGTCCGATCTCGCAGCAGTAGTAATTGCTTCCGTAGAAGACCTGACCGTCAAGCACCACGCCGACGCCGGTTCCGTCGTCGGTAGACAGATAAACGTAGTTTTCGTAGTTATTGGCAAGTCCGACCCACTTTGACGCGATCGCCTCGGCGTTGTTGTCGTTGTCGATATATATCGGCATATTGACCGCGCTTTTTATCGCCTCGTAGATCGAGACGTTGTTCCATTCGTGGCGGTCGGGAAGGCTGAGCACCACGCCGCTCGGATTTGCGTGACCCGGAATGGTGATTCCGAGTCCGAGATAGTTGCGCTCGCCGCAGCTCTCCTGCGCGAGGTTGATCTCGGCTTTGATGGTCTCAATGCAGGCGGTGACGTTGCGCATATCCCATTTCACCGTGTTCTGGTAGAGGTTGTCAAGGCTGATATTGTATACGGTCGTCTGCAGGCTTCCGCGTGACATACGCACGCCGATCGCACAGCCGAAATTCTCGTTTATTTTGTAATACACCGCGCGTCTTCCGCCGCTGTAAGCGTAATTTCCGGTCTCGATAACGATGTCGTTTTTCTTGAGCTCGTTGATCAGATTGTGCGCCGTTACCGACGAGAGCCCCAGCAGGGAAGCGATCTCGGTCTTGGTCAACGCCTTGTGCTGGTGAAGCATGCGAAGTACCGACGAAATATTAAACGACTTGATGTCGGTCGTGTTACTCATATTTTGATTTTCCTTCTTTTTTCTTTATTTCTCATTTTCCTGCTAAATTATAGCACTGCCGAAACTTTTTGTCAATACTTAATTATGCACATAAAAAAAGGCATAAATTATCGTATTAATAAAGTGCAAGCTTTGTGTACGATTGTGCAAGCGCATTTTTGCCGAATTACGCTCGTTTTCTTTTATACAATATAGATAAAATGAATGCGATTTTTGCATAAATAATAAAAACATCATTGACAAACATATTCAATCGTGCTATAATTTAATCAGATAATTAAAATGATTAGTAAAGTTTTTAAAACGTATAAGGAGACATATATGACCGAACTTAAGCAGAAGCTTTTTGAAGCTATATGGAATCTCCCCACCAGAGATATCCATACTCACATCTGTGCCGATCATCCCGCGGCAAGAGGACTTCACGATATCATTCTTTATCATATGATCATCAGTGAGCTCTACTCTGCAGGTTGCCCGGACGGAGCAAGACTTTCCGAGGATCCCACCATCGAGGAGGTTCACTACCGTCTTGAGCGCGCAATCCCCTATCTCAAGTACATAAAGAACACCAGCCTTTACTGGGTTGCCAAAACCATTCTCGCTGATCTCTACGATTGGCACGAGGAGCTGACCGAGGACAACTGGAGAGAGTGCGACGCCGTTATCCGCGCAAAGGGCTGTGGCTACGAGCGCGCAAAGGAGATAGCAGATAAGGCTAACCTCACCAAAATCAACACCGAGCTCTGGAGAGGCCGCAACCATATCCACGACGATATGTTCTACTACAGCCTTGAGTGGTCCTTCTTCACCAGAAGCCAGTGGGGTGCATACGACACCGCGCTTATCGAGCTTGAGTATTCCTGGAATCAGGAGATCCCCGGACCTCCCCTGCCCGTAACTCTCGACCGCTCGACCCTCAACTTCAAGAAGACCATCAAGACCATCGACGACGTTGACGATGCGATCGACCACTACATAGAGAAGACCCCCTACGACGAGATCGACAATATGACCTCTCACTTCTCGACCGATATCAAGTTCCGCGATGTAACCCGCGAGGAAATGATCGACGCTCTCGCAAAGCGCGAGATCGCAGGCGATTGCGAGCGCGATATCTACGCTAACTACATCGTCAACCGCTATCTTGACAAGCTCGAAGAGACCCATCCCGGATTCAATTTCCAGTACTCTCTCGGCGGCGAGCCGCTTCCTTTCGAGGGCGGAAGCAAGTTCCGTTCGGACAGCGTTTTTGATCTCGCCCGTCACGTTGACAAGTACAAGAAGATCAACTTCTGCGTATACAACGCAAACGCACATCAGGATCACGCTATCTGCACGCTCATCCGTGAGCTTCCCAACCTCTCCATCGCAGGTTACTGGTGGCACAACTTCTTCCCGACCAAGATGCGCGACATTATGGCAACCCGTCTTGATATGCTTCCCACCAACAAGCAGTACGGCTTCTTCTCGGACGCATACTGTATGGAGTGGGCGTACGGTAAGGCATTCCTTATCAAGCGTCAGCTCGCCGAGGTATTTGCAGAGAAGATCGAGCAGGGTCAGTACACCTTTGAGTCTGCCGTTCAGATCGCATCCGAAATCATCAAGAAGTAATTTCACTTTATCTTGGGGCTGTCGCATTAAGACAGTCTAAAAAGGAAAAAAGCGGATGTTCTTTACCGAAAGGTATTGAGCATCCGCTTGCTTTATTGTATGATAAAAAAAGGACTGCCGCAAACAATTTTACTCATTTGCGACAGCCCCTCGATTTTATTCGATTTAGACCTCAAGAGAATAAACCTTGGAATATTCCTTGTATTTTGCCTCGTAGTTTTCGCTTCCCGCGCGGATCTCGGCAAGATATTTGTGAAGATCCATAGCGTCGTAAGAGGAGATCTCGATAACGCAGCCGCCAATGTTGGAGCAGTGGTCGGAAACACGCTCGAAGTTGTTAAGCAGGTCGGCGAGAATGAAGCCGTGCTCGATAGAGCATTCGCTCTTTTGAAGTCTGATGATGTGGTTTTTCTTGATAGAATCCTTAAGGTCGTCAACAACCTGCTCAAGAGGCTCGATGTCGGCTGCAAGGTTTACGTTATTTTCAAGAAGAGCCTTGCGGGTTACCTCTATAATCTCGGAAAGAGCGGCTCTCATTACCGAAAGCTCTCTCTTCGCCTCCTGGGAGAATTCAATTTTCTTGTCTCGCATTTCCTCCGCGGATTCGAGAACGTTGACCGCGTGGTCGGAAACACGCTCAAGGTCGCCTATAATGTGAAGAAGCTTCGTTACCTGCTTTGCGTCACGCTCGGAAAGGTCTCGGCCCGAAAGCTTAACGAGATAGGTACCGAGGGTGTCCTCGTAAACGTCGGCTTTACCCTCAAGGTCTCTTACGTTTTCGGCAACCTTGGGGTCAAAGTTGTCAAAGAGAGCCATAGCGTCGCTCATAGCCTTAAAGGAAATCTCCGACATTGCGAATGTAACCTCGGTAGCTCTGCCAACGGCGATACCGGGAGTCTCGAAAAGACGCTCGTCAAGGAGATTTGCGCTCTCGTTCTCGGAGGGATCGTCCTTGATGGTAAGCACCGCAAGCTTTTCAAGAAGCTTGTAGAAGGGAGCTATGGCGATGACCGAGAGTATCTTGAAGACGGTATGTATGATGGCGATATCCCACATGTTCGTGATATTCTGAACGAAGGGGAAGCCGATAAGCCAATC
>JAZSLM010000042.1:0-29411 GCA_045535375.1 Eubacteriales bacterium | reverse complement strand
CTCGTTTCTCCCCCCGAGATCACCAATACCCTTGGCGAGTACCTTGCAGGCAGCGGCATCTCCCAGCTTGCTATCTCCGAGACGCAGAAATACGGCCACGTGACCTACTTCTGGAACGGCAACCGTTCGGGCAAGTTCTCCGAGGATCTCGAGACATACATCGAGGTTCCCTCCGATGTTATCCCCTTCGAGCAGAGACCCTGGATGAAGTGCGCAGAGATCACCGACAAGCTCATCGAGTGCCTCGAGTCGGGCAAGTACCGCTACCTCCGCGTAAACTTCCCCAACGGTGATATGGTCGGTCACACAGGCTCCCTCCTCGCTACCGTTTGCTCGATGGAAGCGCTTGACCTTCAGCTCGCGCGTATCCTCGCAGTTGTAGACAAGCTCGGCGGCGTTGCAGTTATCACCGCTGACCACGGCAACGCAGACGAGATGGCAGAGCTTGACAAGAAGACGAAGGCTCCCAAGACTAACAAGGACGGCTCCTACAAGGCAAAGACCTCGCACACCCTCAATCCCGTTCCCTGCATCATCTACGACGCATCGGGCGAGGGCAGGATCAGCGTCAAGGCTGATAACGGTCAGTTCGGTCTTTCCAACGTTGCGGCTACCGTTGCAAATCTTCTTGGTTATGAGGCTCCCGATATGTGGGATGAGTCTCTTATCGAGATGAAGTAATTTTATCTGAATATAATTCACGCCCGCGCGTCCGAAAGGATGCGCGGGCGAATTATTCATTTTTCATTATTCATCATTCATTATTCATTCAACGGCATTAATGAATGATGAATAATGAAGCCGCTTCGCTGATGAATAATGAATAATTGCGGTGAATTTCCTCGCCAAAACTCGGAAATTTTCGATTGTTATTAAAGAACCGATCAAGGTTATTACACCCCGATCGGCTCAAAAATTTAAGTTTTAGATTTTGTCATCCATAATATCTATGGCAAGCAAACTGAGCTGCGAATGAACTTGGTTGATTATCTCCATTCGATCATCTTCAAAAGCACAAGTCGTTGCATCATCAAGATAAGTAAGCCAAAGATTTTTGATGGTATCAATCTTCTCTTTTTTGGCATTCTTCTGTTCCTGATACAGATCGTTATACACGATCTTATAGAAGTCAAGCATCGAATTGAGTGTTTCTTCTCGATTGTTGAAAACAGCTTCCATAGTTTTGAGCTTTTCGAAAACGATCGCGTCCTCAACGCACTTCGTTTGCTCTCCGCCCTCATATTCGTGAGTATCACGTAAATCGGCGATCGTGTTCATTGTTTCACTCAAAGATGCCAACTGATCCTGAAGCTTGATGATCTGCGCCCAGACTTCTGCTTTGGTAAGCTCTGCGGTTTTCTGTTCTGCGGTGGTATTGATATTATCTGACATTTTATTATCCTCCAAATTATCACTTGGCGGACACGCAAGGCAAATCTTATTTTCTCCTACGAAGCGTGCCCTGCCACTTTTAACAAGACCTTTTGCCCTCTTGGGGTAGGTCGCTTCATATTCATTACCTTGGCTGTCAATAACGATCACGTTTTTTTCGATGGGTGTCGCCCCCTTTGTTATTGAAGTTAAGATATTAAGCGCGTGAATTCCGTTTTTTGTTATGGGTGCCGTCCCCGATTCACGAATTAATTATAGCATATATTGGAAGGTTTGTCAAGTAATTATTCATTTTTCATCATTCATCATTCATTATTCATTTGCCAAATTAATGAATAATGAATAATGAAACCGCTGCGCTGATGAATAATGAATAATTGAGTTGCAATTGCAAATACTTTTTGATATTTATAAGAAGCCGACTCGGATCAACAACTCCAAGTCGGCTTGATTTTATATGTTTTTCTTCTTAAAATACCTGACCGTAACGGCGAGCGCGACGATTCCGATCAGCGGGAAGACGGTTGTGAGCAGCATTCCCGATTTCATTCCGATCTGCTCGGCGGTGAGGCCTGTGGTGACTGCCAAGCCGGCGGCAAAGGATGATGCGGTCACTTTATCGACGACGATTCCCATAAGCTGGGGTGCGATCGATGCGCCGAGGTCGCCGCCCGATGCCATAAGCGCGTATGCCGCGACTCCCGCGCCGGGTATCTTCTCTTCCATAAATATCAATGCGCCGGGCCAGAGCATTGACGTGAACATTCCCGTCAGCGCGCAGGCGATAAGTGCGACGACGGCGTTGGTTGAAAGTCCCGCGAGGAGATAACAAGCAACCGCGCCGATCATTCCGACAAACAAGACGGGCGTAATGCTCTTTCCGAATTTAGCGTAACCCATTCTCGTCAGCGCAAGAAGGATGGCGAACATTGCAGTGCCGAGGATATCGCCGAGGGCTTTGTCGATACCAATGGCGTTTTCCATAAAGCTCGAGACCCAGTTTGACATAGTGTTCTCGGCACAGCTTCCGAAAAAGATGCAAGCCACGCAGAGGGCAAGTCCGACGGCGTATCTCTTTGATCTCTCGCCGCTCGTCGACGCCTCCGAGGGAGTCATATCGGGCATCGGCGAGGTCATAAAGAGCACGGCGGTAATTAGCGGAAATGCGGCAAAGGTGAGAGTCAGCCAGCTCCAATTTTCGTTCCCGAAGAGCTTGAAGAAGACCGTGCTTATCAGGATCACCACGGTAACTCCGACGCCGTAGAGCGAATGCAGGAAGCTCATATCGCGCCCCGGGTTATCGGACGGGATAGCCGCGACGACGGGACTGACAAGCACCTCCGAAAGTCCTGCGGAGACCGAGAAGACGACCGTTCCGATCATAAGTCCGACGAAGATCGAGTTCGGGAAAAGCACGGGCGAGAAGGCGTAGATCGTGAGTCCGCACGAGGTTATGATCGGCATAACTCTGACGAGCAGCTTTGTGTTGAAATACTTTGAGAAAAATGAAAGTATCAGATCGACCGTAAGCTGGGTGCAGAAATTGGTCAGCACGAGCGTTCCGAGGAGTGTGTACGAAACGTCGTACATATCGTGGAATGTCACGAAAAGCAGAGGTGGGAGGGCGAAAGCCGATGCCATCGTGACGTAGGCGGAATAGCAGGCGAGTTTTGTGCGTTTATAATTTTTCATCAGTTAAGTTCGTCAAGAAAATATGCTCTCGAATGAGCGGGTTTGCCCTTTTCGTCACGAATGGTTACGCGAACGTAGTTGTCGGTATCCTTAAGCTCGAAGGTCGCCTCGGTGATAGGCGTGCCGTCGGTGTTGCCAAAGATAGCGGCGTGTCTTGTGCCGGTGCTGAAAGCGATGGTTGCAACGGGCGAGGTCTTAACTGTTACCTTGCCGTCCTCGTAGCTGATCTCGATAAAATCGGGGCCCTGTGATGCGTAATAATCGCCGTTTGCGAGCGCGTCGGTGATAGCCTTATAATCGAGCTTATCAGCCTTGATGCAGGTCCACGCGCCGAAGGAATCCCATTCTATCGTGCCCGGATGCTTGTTGTGGTTATCGTCGGTGCCGAGACAGCCTATGCGGTCGCCTGCGAGGAGCATATCGTCGTATACCCTATCATTCTGCTCGGGATAGCCGAGGCAAAGAACTCCGTAGTTGCAGACCTCCATCGCGTCCATACCGTGATATTGGGTATAACGAGTGTAGTTTTCCTGCGACCAGGTGGGATGGTTATATGTAACGAAGAAGCCGGCTTTCTTTACGCGCGCGATGCACTCGTTGATAGACTCGGGGGTGTATTCGGGCTTAAATTCGGGCTCGTCAGCGCAGTTTGCAAGATGCTCGTTCTTGTTGAAATGCTTGCGGTGGAACCAGCAGGGCTGCTTGATATTATCGGGGTCTTTTGCAATAAAGCACATATGGCACACGCGCTTGACGCCCCGGATCGCATCAACTTCGGGCTCGGTGAACGTGATTTCCCAACCGTTGAGAGCCAGGAATTCATCGTCGGAAAGATCGGCGTGGTGGGGGATGAGAATGTCGTGATCAGTATACGCAACGACAGAATAACCTTCATTCTTATAAATATCCTTGACCTCTTCCGCGGTCAGACAGCCGTCGGAAAGCACGGTATGACAATGAAGATTTGCCTTGTAGAAATTACCCGATTCGGGCAAAAGATACTTTTTCATTTTGATTCCTCCAAAATTTTATGCCGCAGACGATCGTCTGCGGCATGGATTTATTCCGCATTATCGGCGGGTTCTTTATTTTTCTTTTTAGGGTGAATGATGATCTTTATCTGTGACCAGAAGACCGTCGCTACCTGGAGCGGTACTCCGAATATGAAAACGTACCAGAGCGACCAATCGGAGATCGTGATATACGTTGCGCCGATGACCGTCCAGATTATCAGTGAGATAAAGAGAAAATTGATCTTATATCTTCCCCAGATGGCATTGAAGACCAAAAGGTCGATGCAGGTAGCGGGAATTGCCCACAAAAACGGCAGCCAGACGCGGTCTGCCCCTATGCTTTGGAGCACGATAAAGGCTATCGTTGCAATAAACCATACGCCGACAGACGAGAGAAGCGAGATCAAAAGGCGGTTTCTCTTCCCCGCTCTGACTGCCTCCGCGTCGGGAGTTGCCTCCGACGTACCGTGATCGCTGATAAGCCAATCGACCGTAACGCCGAACATGTCGGCTATCTGCCAAAGAACGGCTATATCAGGCACCGATTCGCCGCGTTCCCATTTTGAGATCGCCTTATCGGTATAATTGAGCTTCTCGGCAAACTGCGCCTGGGTCAGACCCGCGGCGTTTCGCATTGCCGAAATATTAACGGCAATATTCTGCCTGATCTCTGTGATATCCATACCGTTCTCCTTTCTGTTTTTTACTTAAATATTCTTCCTTTTCCGTCGTGGATCGAGAGGCGTTTTATTGAATAGTTCTCTTCTTCACGAAGGAAGATGAGTCGCTTGCGAAGCGCTTCGAGCAGATATTCGGGGCTGAGGTTCTGATTACTTCCCGCCGCGAGAAGAGCTGTGATCTTAAGTCCGTCCTCGCGCTTATCAAGATCGAAGCTCTTGATAAGCGGGAAGATGTCGACCTCTTTTTCGCCCGATTTGGTATGCTTCATAACGGTCAGCGGCGAATTCGAAAGCACGCGATCGATCTTTTCGAACATCTCGTCGTCAATATCGCAATCAATATTATATTCATAAAGCGCGCCGTCTATGTCGGCAAATTTACGCTCTGCGGGATAGCAGGCGAAGAAATCGAGATCCGCGACTGTTGCCTTATGCAGACGCGCGAGGATGTCCTCGGTGGGCATATCGCGGGTGAGCTTGATATCCGCCATCTCGCAAACGCTTTCGCATCCTATCGGAAGCGGAAGTCCGAAGACGAGCTTGGGGTGGGGATTGAATCCCTGAGTATACCAGAGAGGAAGCTCGGCACGGCTGAGAATTCTCTGGAATGTACGCTGAAGATCAAGGTGCGAGATATATTGGAGCGCACCCTTTTTGTAGAATCCGAGGCGGATCGTCACGGGAGTTTCGAGGGTCGGGTATTCGCTTATTTTCTTGAATTCGGACAGCATGTATCCTTACCTCCCAGACAGTTTGCGCCGCAACCCGAACACTGCTCGCGGCAGGAGGGCGTGGTCTTTTCTTCGTAAGCCTTCTTCTTTTCGCGAAGGAGGAATTCCTTTGTAACGCCGACGTCGATGATATCCCAAGGGAGAACCTCGTCGTCCGCGCGGCGGCGGTTAGCATAGAATGCGGTGTCGATACCGGAATCGGCAAATACTTTCATCCAAGCCTCGGCATCGAAATATTCATCCCAAGCGTCAAAGCCGAATCCGCGGTCGTGGGCAAGCAGGAGAGCCTTCGAGAGTCTTCTGTCACCAAGCGCGAGAACTGCCTCGATATGCGAAACGCGGGCATCGTGGTGATGATACTTGATCTTACGGTCGGTGATGCAAGTGCGGAGATACTGTTGCTTGCGGACGAGCTCATCGACGGTATCCTGAGCCTCCCACTGGAAGGGTGTGAAGGGTTTCGGAACGAAGCAGGAAACGCTGACGGTTACGCCCGGCGCGCGGCGGCTGTGACCCGGAGTTGCATAGAACTGTTCAATGGTCGCCTTTGCGAGCTTTGCGATTCCCTCGATATCCTCATCGGTCTCGGTAGGAAGTCCGTTCATAAAGTAAAGCTTGACCTGCTCTTTGCCCGATCCGAATGCGATCGAAGCTGAACGCATAAGGTCTTCCTCGGTAACGTTCTTGTTGATAACGTCACGCATTCTCTGCGTCCCCGCTTCGGGTGCAAAGGTGATCGAGGAAGCGCGAACCGATGCGACCTTTTCCATCAGCTCCTTGGTGAAGGAGTCGATTCGAAGCGAGGGGAGGGAGAGATTGACCTTCTTCTCGTTCGTCCACTCGATAAGTCCGTCGGTAAGTTCGGGGAGCTTTGTATAGTCGGAAATTGAAAGCGATGTGAGCGAGATCTCCTCGTAGCCCGTTGCTTCATATATGCATTTTGCCTGGCGAAGCAGAGTTTCGGGAGATTTTTCGCGGACGGGGCGGTAGATCATTCCCGCCTGGCAGAAACGGCATCCGCGAATACAACCGCGGAAGACCTCGAGCATGATTCTGTCCTGAACCGTTTCGAGGTAGGGCATAACAACTGCCTCGGGGAAATACATGGTGTCAAGATTTTCGACAATGCGCTTTTTCACGCTTGCGGGTACACCCTCCGCATTCGGAGTATAGGACTTGACAGTTCCGTCTTCGTTATACTCAACGTCATAGAGTGAGGGAACGTAAACGCCCGAAATAGTGCGTGCCGCCTCGAGAAGGAATTCCTTCTTCGACGCGCCCGCTTCCTTCATCTTGACATAAAGTGCAACGATCTCGGGGAGCATTTCCTCGCCCTCTCCGATGTTGAAGAGATCGAAGAAATCCGCGATAGGCTCGGGGTTGACCGCGCAGGGTCCGCCGCCGATAACGATGGGGAAATCTTCCCCTCTCTCTGCCGCGAGGAGCGGGATACCCGAAAGTTCGAGAACGTTGAGGATGTTGGTGTAGCACATCTCGTACTGAAGGGTGAATCCGAGAAAGTCGAAATCGCGGACGTTGTCGCCGCTTTCGTGTGCCGTCAGAAGAATATTCTTCTCGCGCAGCTTGGCAGTCATATCCTGCCAGGGAGCGAATACGCGCTCGCACCAGACGTCGTCGCTTTGATTGAGAACGCCGTAAAGGATTCTCATACCGAGGTTGGACATTCCTATCTCATAGGAATCGGGGAAACAGAAGGCAAATCGCGCCTTGATTTTCTCCTTGTCCTTTATGATCTGTCCGTATTCTCCGCCCGAATATCTGCCGGGCTTCTGGACAGAACGCAAAAGTGATGAATCGTACATTTTATTTTCCTTATTTAAGAATCAGATTAGAAAGAATAATGCTCGGAATGACAGAAATGATCTGAAAGAGCACGATATAAAGCGAGGAAATTCCCGCAAGAGCACCGATTATTCCGAGGAATACCGAAAGCAGAGCACCGGCGCCAAAGAGGATAATGCTCGTATTGAAATTAAGCTTCGAATATGCGCCGTAAAGCTTGCAAGCCTTGACTACGTCAAGTATTGCCTCGGTATTTTCGCCGTTTACGAGAACGCCGCCCTCAATGGTGGTTTCTTCCTTTTGCGCGGAAGATTCCGCATTCTCATCGTATGGCTTGCGTACGAGAGAAAGCTTGCCGTCGAAAGTACTTGTCAGCATTCTCAGAATAAGATCAAGATTGATGTTGGGATCAACCGTGCGCATAATGATTCTGGTTTTTGCATATGCGAGCTCGTTGATGACCGAAAGCATGCTGTCGGAAATTCTGTAGGTGAGATAGAGCTTAAATACCTCAACACCCTCGACAGCTATATGGAGAACCACGCCGCCGGGATTGGATGCGAGATACTTATCGTCATAATATCTCATAACCGAGATGCCCTTGGAGGTAAGGTATGCATCCGAGCCGACAGTATAGAATCTTCCGCCCGCAACACCTTCGAAACCGCCGTCGTCAACGCTTATGATAGAAACGTCGGTGGGAATATCGCCCTCGGATGTAGAAGCACGGAAAGCACCTGCGATTCGTCCGCCGATGCGGTCGTAAAGCGCGGAAACACCGCACATAATATCGAATACGTCCTGCATGCGGTTCTTGTCGCATACCGAAATTCGGTTGATGGTGAGTGAGGATTCATCAAAGAGGTCGGATTCCTCAAATACGACGGTATCGACCTTCTTATACTCGCTTACGTCGGACTCGCTGAAAATAACCGAGTCGGCGTTAAGGTTCTTCGATACCAGAGTGAAGAAGGGATAGCTCATGGAAACGAGCATAAACGAAGGGAGTGCAAAGAGATTGACGGTGAGCATCACGTTGAATGCTTCAAGCACCGTTTTTTCGGACGCAAGCGAGATGATAAAGATCACCACGGAAAGCGCAACGACGGGCGCGATGATGAAGTTGAGGATCTTCGTCAACGGATGGCGACGGTTGATGTGGCGGAAATAATTTTCTGCAAATTCACCGCGGCGCATACGGAATGCCTGTCCGATCTTATTTTCGGCATCTCCGACACGTCCCTCGCCGAGTTCTGCGGCAAGCTCTGCGGAATCTACTTTTTCGAGAGTCGCAACGCTCTGCCAGGAGGAAAGGCGGTCGAAAACGTAAGTCTCGCGCTCAAGCACGAAATAATCGTGAAGCACCGAGAGGAGCAAACAGATAGCTGCCGGGAAATTATACAGTGTAAACGCTTCGGGTGCAACTATCGCAATTATAATATCATAGATCACGGTGAGGATAAGAGCCGCGGCGCTAATAGAGTGAACGATCGGTTCCGCCTTGAATATTCCGTTAATTCCCGCAAAGATCTGCTTGACCGAGAAAGCAGCGGCGATCAGCAGAAGCTGGAGCGAGATCATAATATTGACCACGGGATAGACCTTTGCATCGAGAACTCCGCCGAATCCCTGTCCGAATGCATCGTATACAAAGAGCAGGATCGCAAAAAGCGCAGTGCCGCCGAGGCGGATGAGCATATTGAATCTGTTTCTTGCATATGTATTCTTTATTTCGGAGCTCTGCGCACGGGACATATATTCCTTGCCCTCGTAACCGTAAGCCAGAGAAAGATCAACCGTCTTGCGCTGTACTTTTTCGGGGCGGGATACCTGCTTTACCGTATGCCTGGTACCGTTATTGGAATAGCCGAGGGCGGTAAGAAGAGTGGCGGTATCTTCGTCAACGGCAGGCTCATCGGTTTCCTCTGCAGGCTCTGCGACGATCTCGTCTTCTTCGTATTCAAGCTCTTCGGGAATCTCTTCCACGTGCTCTTCGGTATACTCCTCAGCAGGTACGGGTCCATCGTATTCTACCTCTGCAGGCGCGGGTGTTTCATCGAGTTCTTCGATAGGAAGTCCGATGTCGGAAATATTTGCCGCATCATCGCCGAAAAGCTCTGCGATCGCTTCGGTTATATCCTCTTCCGCAACGGCGCCGGTATCATCCATATTACCCGAGAACCACTCCTCAAGGGAAGCTTCATCGGGTGCGGGGGTATTCTCTGCCTCGGGGAGCTCGGCATTATCTGCATCAAATGCCATAAGTTCATCAAGCGACGCGTTTTCGCCCTTTGATTCGGGCTCGGTTTTCGGCTTGTCCTTTGACAAAAGCTTGGAAAACAAAGCGTTTCTCTTGTTATCGTCTGCCATATTTTTATCCACCTTAATTTATTTGGAATGTTTCTGTCTTGCCGCTTCGGTAAGCACGACCGCCGCCGCAGTTGAAACGTTCATCGAATTCACTTTTCCGTACATCGGGATAGAAACCTTGTAGTCGCTCTTTTCGCATACGAGTCGCGAAACTCCGCGTCCCTCGCTTCCGAAGACAAATGCCGCGGGGCGGTTCATATCAACACCGTAAAGCTCATCGCCGTCTGCTTCTGCGGCATAGACCCAAACGCCTGCCTCCTGAAGCTCTTCAATGGCCGCAGAGATGTTGACTACCTTTGCGACAGCCATATGTTCAAGTGCTCCCGCTGAGGATTTTGCCGCCGCGGGAGTAAGTCCCGCCGCACGTCTTTTGGGAATAATGACACCGTGCGCGCCCGCGCATTCGGCACATCTAACTACCGCGCCAAGGTTATAGGGATCTTCAACGCCGTCAAGGATGACGATGAAGGGGTCCTCCCCTCTCTCCTCTGCGATCTTAAGAATATCGGAAACCTCGCAGTATTTCTTTTCGGCTGCCATTGCGGCAACCCCCTGGTGATTTCCGTAGCCGCAAAGAGAATCAAGCTTCTCGCGTTCAACGTCAACTATCGGAATTCCCTTTTCGGACGCCATTGCAATTATCTGCAGGATAGAACCCTCGCGGTCGCCCTTTCGGAGGTATATCTTATCTACCGCGCGGTCAGTCTTGAGAAGCTCGCGGACCTGATTTCTGCCGTAGATGATTCCCTCGGCAACATCACGGGTAGCGTCGCCCTCACGCTTGATCGGGCGGCGTCCTTGTTTGTAATTATTTCTGTTATCCATTATTTTCTCCAATTATCAGCGGCTGCGCTTTTGCGCCTTTGTGAAGTTAAGTGAGCCTTCGCTTAAGATATTGATATGATCAAGTGCTTTGCCCGTACCGATCGCAACGCAGGAGATCGCATCCTTTGCGACGTAGGTGTGGATTCCGGTAAGGTCGGTTATCAGCTTGTCAAATCCGCGAAGAAGCGATCCGCCGCCCGTCATGACTATACCGTTGTTTATAATATCGGCAACAAGCTCGGGGGGAGTGCGCTCGATGACCTGACATATCGCATCGATGATCGCGGTGATCGGTCCGAGAAGCGCCTCGAGCATTTCGTAGTTATTTAGCGTAACGTATTTGGGAAGTCCCTGTGCAAGACATCTGCCCTTGACGTCCATCTGCTCGAGTCTGGTCGGTTTGAAAACCGTGCCGAGGCGGATCTTGATGCTCTCGGCAGTTCGTTCACCGATGAGTATGTTGTATTTCTGTCTGACGTAACGTATGATCGCCTCGTCAAACTTGTCGCCCGCAACCTTGATAGATTCCGAAACGACAACACCTTCAAGCGAGATCACCGCAATATCGGTCGTTCCGCCGCCGATATCGACGACCATATTTCCGCTGGGTGCGGCGATATCTATGCCCGCTCCGATTGCCGCGGCAACGGGTTCTTCAATAAGATAAGCCGCTCGCGCGCCCGCGTTGCGGACGGCATCCTCGACCGCGCGCTCCTCGACCTCGGTTATTCCCGAGGGAACGCATATGACAACTCTCGGGGGTATAAGCAGAGGACCGCAGGCGCGGCGCAGGAAATACTGCAGCATATCGAGCGTTCTGTCATACTGGCTGATAACGCCGTCGCGGAGGGGACGGACTGTTATAATATTTTCGGGTGTGCGCCCGATCATCATTTGTGCTTCTCTGCCGTAAGCAATGACTTCATCCGATTCAAGATCAACTGCAACGACAGAAGGCTCGGTGAGCACGATGCCCTTGCCCTTGACGTAGACAAGACAGCTCGCGGTCCCGAGGTCGATTCCGATATCCTTTCTAAGCGATAAATTCAACATCTATTTACTCCACGGCATATTGCCGCCATTTTATAATTATACATATTAATTATACTATATTTAATGCAAAAAAGCAACCTTTTTCGCAAAATATATTTATTTTTCTTTCATTTTCTTCACACACAAAATTAGACGTTATTAAAAGAAAGGGCGCGCCGTGTGCGTGCCCTTGATGACGGAATTATTTTCTTATTTTATCCGAATTTGCTATACAAATGCATATTACGTCGGCGGCTCCCGCGGCGGTCAGCATCCTTGCCGCTTCGCTTACGGTTGCGCCGGTCGTGACGAGATCATCGGCAAGGATCACGTGCTTCCCGCGCACTTCGGAGGCTTTTTTCACCGCGAACATTCCCTTGACGTTTTCGATCCGCTCATCTACGTGAAGGTATTTTTGCGCTTTGCCGTTCTTGAGTCTTTTAAGTGCCGATCTGTGCGGAATGCCGATCCTTTTGGCTACAGCATCGGCGAAAAGCTTTGCCTGATCGTGACCGTCCCGTGCGATCGTCTTTTTGCTTCGCGGAATATGAACCACAAGAGTATTTTCCTTGGCATAACCTCTGGAATTGCACAACACCAAAAGCTCCCGCGACAGAATTGCCGCGAAATATGCAAAAGCCAACCTGTCGGGAATCCTTTTCAGTCTACGGACAATGCGGTTGAGCGCGGCGTCTTTATCCGTGGCATCATAAAATGCGTATTTTATCAGAACGTCGAGTCCCGACTCGCGCATGAGGGGAGTGGAGCAAAGACAATCGCGGGCATAAGCTCCGCAATCCGGACATATCAAAAGATGTGAGCGTTTCAAGTCGTCTTCACACTCAGGGCACAAAAGGCTTTCGCCTTTCGTTTTCATCTCTCCGCAGGCGATGCATTTTTCACCCGATATAAGCGAACGAAGCCAGAGTTTCGCGCGCGTTATGGGGTACATTTTCATTTTTGTGCCACCTCGCAGAGTCTCCTTGCAAGTCCGGTATAACGCAAAGCGGCGCGAAGACCGCCCACCATATTTTCGACAGTTGACTCAAAACCTACGACAATTACACGCTTCTGTGCTCGTGTAACAGCTGTATAAAGAAGATTTCGCGTGCAAAGCATCGGCGGGACGCTTCCAAGAGGAAGAACGACGGTCGGGTACTCGCTTCCCTGGCTCTTATGCACCGTGACACAGTAAGCAAGCTCAAGGTCTTCAAGATCCGCAAAATCATAAAACACCTCTCTCGAATCGAAGTCGATCTCGATGTATTTTTCGGTGGGGTTGATATCCTTGATCTTTCCGATATCTCCGTTGAAAATGCCGAGTCCGAGCTTGCCGAAACGGGTCCATTCAAGCTCATAATTGTTTCTGACCTGCATTACACGGTCGCCGGTTCTGAAAACGGTATCGCGGAATTTATGCTCCTTCTTTCCGCGCCCGGGAGGATTCATTGCCGCTTGGAGGACAGAATTGAGCTTGTCCGTGCCCGAATTGCCTCTTCTCGTGGGCGAAATGACCTGAATTCCCTCGGGGTCGCCGTAGGCGCGCGGGAGTCGTTCCGCGCAAAGACTTGCGACGGTCGAAGCGATCTGTGCGTCGTTTTCGCGCGGCATGAAGAAAAAATCGCGATCCTTTATATCAAGTCGGGGCATCTCGCCGCGGTTGATCGCATGTGCGTTCGTGACGATCAACGATTCCTCTGCTTGTCTAAAGATCTTTGAAAGTCTTACCGATGGTAGCGCACCCGAATCAAGCATATCACAGAGCACGTTACCCGCGCCGACCGAGGGAAGCTGATCCGCGTCGCCGATGAAAACTATCCTCGCGCCGGGCCTTACGGCTTTGAGAAGTGCGGTCGTGAGTGCTGTATCGAGCATAGAAGCCTCGTCTATGATTATTGCATCCTCATCAAGATAATTATTCTCTCCTCGCTTGAAAACAAGGGGTGCGCTATCGTCGCGCTTTGAGGACTTGTCTCCATCTCCGAAATCGACCTCGAGCAGACGGTGAACCGTTTTGGCTTCTCTGCCGGTCGCCTCGGTCATTCGCTTTGCGGCGCGTCCTGTGGGGGCGGCAAGCGCGACCTCGAGTCCGAGGCTTTCAAAAATATTTATGATCGCGGTAACGACGGTGGTCTTGCCGGTACCGGGGCCTCCCGTAAGCACGAGCACACCGCTTGTCATCGCGTTGAAAATTGCCTTTTTCTGCTCGTCGGCATACTCGATGCGATTCTGCGCCTCCTCCTTACGGACAAAAGCCTCGATATCCTTGAAATCAAGGGGTGCCGAACCACGCTTCAGCCGCCAAAGCTTTTCGGCAATGTAGCGTTCGTTTTTATACTGTACAGATTCGTAAATATATGTTTCGTCACCTATAATTTCGCTGAATAATCTGCCCTTTGTGATAAGCTTGTCCGTTTCGGAAGAAACAGCATCACTCGGAACACCGAGAAGGCTCGCCGCGGCTTCAATGAGCTTTTCTCGCGGCAGACATGTGTGCCCGTTCTGCGCGGCGTTGAAGGTGAGAATATAAACTATTCCCGCGCCTATGCGGTCGGAAGAATCACTCGCAAGCCCGAGCTTCTGAGCCATTGCATCCGCCTTATCAAATCCGATACCGCGGACTTCCTCGCAGAGTCGGTACGGATTATCCTTTGCTATACTTACGGAATGCTTGCCGAAGCAGGAGTATATCTTCATCGTAGTCGCGGGCCCGAAATACTCACGGAAAAAGGCAACCGTGGCGCGCATATCAGATTTCGATTTGAATTCCTCTGATATTTCAAGCGCGCGTTTCGGAGAGATACCGGGCAGACGGGAAAGCCAATCGGGATGATTCTCGATAACGTCAACGGTATCCTCACCGAATTCCTGAACGATCCTGCGTGCCGTCTTTGCGCGGATGCCCTTGATCGCGCCCGACGCCAGATATCTTTCAATATCAGCCGCCTCGGTAGGCATTTCGACTATATACTCGATAACTCGGTATTGTTTGCCGTAGCGAGCATTATTCTCCCACTTGCCGTGAGCGGTAATACGGTCGCCCTCATCAACGTCGGGCATTATACCAACGATATTGACAAGCTCATCCTCATCGCTGATGACGGTCGCAACAATGTATCCGTTGTCGTCATTACGGTAAAGAACGCCCTCGACAGTGCCTTTGAGTTCATTATTTTTCGGCATTTCTTCGGTGGTTTTGCCTTTCAGGGAAAGGCCGTCGACAAAGGAATCGAAACCGCCGCCGTATTGATTGTTATTCATTTAGCCTTTCCTTTCTTTTTTCATAAACCAATTTGACCTCGGGAAGCGCCATAGCCTCGACGTCTTTTGCAAAAGCATCGTCATCGGGCAGAAGAAGCAATACCTCCCCGCGGTTGCAAACGATAGCCTTTCTTGCGTTTTCACAGAGCTCAGCTATCTCCTTTTCACTTTCGGTTCCGCGAAGCCTGACCGTTGGACGAGGTCGCGCCGCATTGGGCGTCATATATCCGTCCGCCAGAAATTTTGCCGCGCAAAAGAGTCCCCAAGCCGCGAATCCCGAAACGATTATATCCAAAACCAACATACCGCACCCCTCCTATTAGCATTATATACGAGGGTGCGGTATATTGTTACTCTATTAAAGAAGTTCTGCCTTGAGAATTTCTGCGAGGTCGCGGCGCTCCCAGGGAGCATCGAGATCTTCTCTGCCCATATGACCGTAAGCGGCAAGCTTCGAGTAGATGGGACGGCGGAGTCCGAAGCGCTCGATGATAGCTGCGGGACGGAGATCGAAGTGGCGGTTCAGCGCATCAGCGATCTTATCCTCAGCTACTTTTGCAGTACCAAACGTATCAACAAGTACAGAAACAGGACGAGCTACACCGATCGCATAAGCAACCTGGATCTCACAACGGTCCGCAAGACCTGCTGCTACGACGTTCTTTGCAAGATAACGTGCGGCGTAGCAAGCGGAACGGTCAACCTTTGTCGGGTCCTTACCCGAGAAAGCGCCGCCGCCGTGGCGTGCGTATCCGCCGTAGGTATCAACGATGATCTTACGTCCGGTAAGACCGCTGTCACCCATGGGTCCGCCGATAACGAAGCGGCCGGTGGGGTTGACATATATCTTGGTATTTTCATCAAGAAGCTCTGCGGGAACAGTGGGCTTAATTACGTATTCCTCGATATCAGCGCGGATCTGCTCGAGAGTCACAGCCGCATCGTGCTGGGAAGATACGACAACGGTATCAACGCGAACGGGCTTGTCGTCCTCATATTCAACGGTGACCTGGGTCTTACCGTCGGGGCGGAGATACTTGAGAGTGCCGTTCTTGCGGACCTCGGTCAACTTCTTTGCCATCTTGTGTGCAAGAGAGATGGGCAGGGGCATGAGCTCGGGAGTCTCGTTGCAAGCGTAACCGAACATAAGTCCCTGGTCACCCGCGCCGGTGTCGTACTGGTCTGCGATCTCGCCGTTCTTTGCCTCAAGTGCCTTGTCAACGCCCATTGCGATATCGGGGGACTGACCGTGGAGCGAAGAGATCACTGCGCAGCTGTCGCAGTCAAAGCCGTATTTTGCGCGGTCGTAGCCGATCTCGCGGACCGTCTCGCGCGCGATCGTCTGAAGATCTGCATAGCCGTTTGTGGTGACCTCGCCCATTACGACGATAAGACCCGTGGTACAGCAAACCTCGCAAGCTACGCGGGACATAGGGTCCTGCGCGAGAAGGTTATCCAGGACAGCGTCCGAGATCATATCACAGATCTTATCGGGATGTCCTTCGGTAACAGATTCGGATGTAAATAATCTGCGGTTCTTTTCCATTTTTCATTTCCTTTCTCAAAAAAGAGGCCTCGCGCAGACGAGACCTCTCAAACTCATCTGTCAGGAATTAGCACCTTGCTTGACAGTAGGTTGCTGCAACGTCATCGGGCCTGTCCCTCGGTTGCTCTTGATAAGAAACTTTTATTTCGATTTATTTAGCAATATATTATATCACGTTCGACAGCAAATGTCAATACTTTTTATAAAATTTATTCCGCGTCCGCCTTAGATCTTATCTTATCACAGAGAATATTGAAGCAGAACGATGCAACCGCGCCGCACACAATGCAAATAAGATAGATACAGATATTGCCGACTGTAGTATTAAACGAAGGCAGAATCATCAGTGTCGTTGCAAGAACAAATCCCATAACCGCGTGCGACACTATTGAATGGTATTTATCAAAAACCAATTTCATCAGCTTCGAGAAAAGAAGGAGAGTTGCGAGCATTGCAATTCCGAGCGGGATGAGCACCCCGAAATCGAGATGCGAGATGCCGTGCGACATCTGCTCGTAGATACCGAAAAACAGCAGAAGAGTCGACGAGCTGAATCCGGGAACGATGAAACTCAGACCCCAAAGCAGACCGCAGATGAGCCATCCGACGAAATTGGGCTCAATGGTCAGCTGAAGGACATTTTTGAAGAGGTAAAACACTGCGGAGATCGCAATAAAGCTGATCACGAGTGAGAGGATTGAAAACTTATTTCTCTTCTCTTTGCCCGCATCGCGCCAAAGCTCGGGGATCGTTCCGGCAATAAGTCCGACGAAAACGCAGAGCACAACGGCTTCATTCCATTTAAGAAGCTGTTCTGTTATTCCCGCAAAGCCGACAAATCCAAGTACGCCGCCGATGCCGACGAAAACGAGCATTTTGAAATGCTTTTTGATGCCCTTGATGGGATTGGAAAGAACTTCGAGGATCTGATCGTAAATTCCGAAGGCATAGCAAAGCGTTCCGCCGCTCACACCGGGCAATATCGCGCCAAGACCGACAACGAATCCCTGAACGACCCAGAGTATTGCTTTAAGTATAAAATTCTTTTTCATTTTCAACATTCCTTTGATTGATGACATTATTATACATCAAGTCAAGAAAAAAATCAACATTATCTTGTAAACAAAACAGACCGAACAAGATCGGTCTGTTTCGAATTTTATTCTCCGAAATGTCCTCCGAGGCCGAAGATCATATAGATGATCGAAGCGGAAATGAGAACTATTGCGATCAGTATGAAAACGAGGGATCGCAGGCTCCAGAAGGACTGTTTTGCTCCGCTTGCGTTTTCCGATTTCGGAAGCACTTTTGCGGCACGGAGCGCGGTTATAAGGGGTTTATAGAGAGCGAGAACTACGCCCGCGTTAAGTACTGCTTTAGTAAGATTGAAGGGCAACAGAAGTGTCGGTATAAGATCCACCACCTGTGCAAGTTCGACCTTCATATATATCGGGGTAATAAGAAGATTGCAAAGCATCATGACGGTCACGGTTGAAATGACCGCAGATGAAAGCGAAATTGCAACTCCTGAAATATTTCTGCGCTTGGAATACATATATCCGGCAACGACAGAAAAGGTTGCGGTCGATGCAAAATCCATCAGCCAACCCCAAAATCCCGTATCGCCTACGGTTATCTGTTCGATCGTGGCAACAAGGAATGAAATGATCGCTCCGGATACGGGACCTAAAATCATTGCCGCAATGCCAACGATAGCATCCTTGGCATCAAACGTGAGAAAGGATACGTTAATTCTGAAAGCAAATGTTACCGCATACGCCATGGCGGTGAAAACCGCAAGTAAGGTCATTTTGCGTATGCCGAATCTGTCTTTTTTCTGCATAAAAAAATCCTCCATTAATTTAATGGAGAGAAGGTATGATAGCACTAAGCAAAGATATCTTCTCCCATCCAGACTTTACTGTCGGTCAGGGAATTTCACCCTGTCGGCGCCAATTTGGCGTTAGCGGACTGTACCGCCGGTACGGAATTTCACCGTCCTCAAAGATATTAATATTTTATTCTTTGAAAAGATCGGATGCACCGGAGTGCATCCGATCTTTTATAAATCGAATTATTAAGTTAGGTTAATAATTACTCAATGATCTCGGATACGACACCGGAACCAACGGTTCTACCACCCTCACGGATAGCGAAACGGAGACCGAGCTCGCATGCGATAGGAGTGATGAGCTCAACGCCGAAGGTTACGTTGTCGCCGGGACGGCACATTTCAACGTCAGCGGGAAGCTCGATGGTACCGGTAACGTCGGTGGTTCTGAAGTAGAACTGAGGTCTGTAACCGGTTACGAAGGGCTTCTTACGTCCGCCTTCCTTCTCGGTAAGAACGTAAACCTGACCCTTGAACTTGGTGTGGGGCTTAACGGATCCGGGCTTGCAGAGAACCTGGCCACGCTCGATCTCGTCCTTAGCTACGCCACGGAGGAGGCAACCGATGTTGTCACCAGCTTCTGCCTGGGGAAGGAGCTTGTGGAACATCTCAACGCCGGTAACTACGCAGTTTCTCTTCTCCTCGGTGAGACCAACGATCTCAACGGTGTCGGAAACCTTAACAGTACCACGCTCTACACGACCGGTAGCAACGGTACCACGGCCGGAGATGGAGAATACGTCCTCAACGGGCATAAGGAAGTCGAGGTCAGCCTTACGCTCGGGGGTAGGAATATAAGCGTCAACTTCGTTCATGAGCTCTGCGATGCAAGCATACTCAGGAGCGGAGGGATCGTTGTTAGCAGACTCGAGTGCTACACGTGCGGAACCGCGAACGATCGGAATATCATCGCCCGGGAACTCGTACTCGGAGAGGAGGTCACGGATCTCCATCTCAACGAGGTCGAGAAGTTCTTCGTCGTCAACGATGTCGGTCTTGTTCATGAATACGCAGATTGCGGGAACGCCAACCTGACGAGCAAGAAGAACGTGCTCTCTGGTCTGTGCGAGAGGTCCGTCGGTACCTGCAACAACGAGGATAGCGCCGTCCATCTGAGCTGCACCGGTGATCATGTTCTTAACATAGTCAGCGTGGCCGGGGCAGTCAACGTGTGCGTAGTGACGAGCGTCGGTCTCGTACTCAACGTGACGGGTGTTGATTGTGATACCTCTTGCCTTCTCCTCAGGAGCGTTGTCGATCTGGTCGTATGCCAGGAACTCTACGCTACCCTGTGCGAGGGAGAGGTACTTGGTAATAGCAGCAGTAAGGGTGGTCTTACCATGGTCAACGTGACCGATGGTACCAATGTTAACGTGCGGTTTGGTTCTTTCAAAAGTAGACTTAGCCATTTTGGAATCCTCCGTAAAAATTTCTTTATATTTTTATTTTTTATTTAGTGCAAAGAGCAATTAATTCTGCTTTGCGCGGGCAGTTACGATGCCCTCCTGGATGCTCTTGGGAACCTGAGCAAAGTTGTGCGGCTCCATAGAATAGAGCGCACGTCCCTGAGACTTGGAACGCAGGTCGGTCGCATAACCGAACATTTCGGAAAGCGGAACGTCTGCGATGATCTCGGTAGATCCCTTACCGTCGTCGTTCATGGACTGAATTGCGCCACGGCGGGAGTTGAAGTCACCGATTACGTCACCAAGATAATCGTTGGGAGTAATGGTGGTTACCTTCATGATAGGCTCGGTAAGAACGGGGTCAGCTTTTCTCATAGCCTCCTTGAACGCCATAGATCCGCAGATCTTGAACGCCATTTCGGAGGAGTCGACCTCGTGGTAAGAACCGTCGTAAAGAGTTACCTTAACGTCAACTACGTTGTAGCCTGCAAGGACACCGCACTGCATTGCGCCCTGGATACCCTGGTTAACAGGCTCGATGAATTCCTTCGGAACCGCACCGCCGGTAACGGAGTTAACGAATGTGTAACCTGCGCCGGGCTCATTGGGCTCAACGATGATCTTAACGTGAGCATACTGACCCGAACCGCCGGACTGCTTCTTATACTTGCACTCATGGTCAACAGTCTTACGGATTGTCTCCTTATATGCAACCTGAGGCTTACCGATATTAGCCTCTACCTTGAACTCACGAAGAAGTCTGTCAACGATAATTTCAAGGTGAAGCTCACCCATACCTGCGATGATGGTCTGACCGGTCTCTTCGTCAGTATAGGTTCTGAAAGTGGGGTCTTCCTCTGCGAGCTTTGCAAGAGCGATGCCCATCTTCTCAAGACCTGCACGGGTCTTGGGCTCGATAGCAACTCTGATAACGGGCTCGGGGAATTCCATAGATTCGAGGATAATGGGATGCTTGTCATCGCAGAGAGAGTCACCGGTACCGGTGTTCTTTACGGAAACAACTGCTGCGATATCGCCGGCATAAACGACGTCGATATCCTTACGGTTGTTTGCGTGCATCTGAACGATACGACCCATTCTTTCTCTCTTGCCCTTGGACGCGTTATAAACAGTATCGCCTGCGTGGATGGAGCCGGAGTAAACGCGGAAGAAGCAAAGCTTACCGACAAAGGGGTCGGTAGCGATCTTGAACGCGAGTGCTGCGAAGGGCTCTTCGTCGCTGGAAGGACGGCTGTCTTCTTCACCGGTATCGGGGTTGACACCGGTAATGTCAGGAACGTCGGTAGGTGCGGGCATATAGTCAACGATCGCGTCGAGAAGCTTCTGAACGCCCTTGTTTCTGAAGGAGGTACCGCAAACTACGGGAACCATGAGATTCTCAATGGTTGCCTTTCTGATTGCAGCCTTGAGCTCCTCATTGGAGATCTCCTCATCCTCAAGGTACTTCATCATAAGCTCTTCGTCAGCACTTGCTGCTGCTTCGATCATTTCTGCACGGTACTGCTCAGCCATTTCCTGCATGTCTGCGGGAATAGGCTCGATTCTCAGATCCTTGCCGAGGTCATCGTAATAAACGGTGGCCTCCATGGTCATGAGGTCGACGATACCACGGAAACTATCCTCCTTGCCGATAGGGAGCTGAATCGGAACAGGGTTTGCACCAAGTCTTTCCTTCATCATACCTACAACACGGTAGAAATCCGCACCGGTGATATCCATCTTGTTAACGTACGCGAGTCTCGGTACGCTGTATTTAGTAGCCTGTCTCCAAACGGTTTCAGACTGGGGCTCAACGCCTCCCTTTGCACAGAAGACCGCTACTGCACCGTCAAGAACTCTGAGCGAACGCTCAACCTCAACGGTAAAGTCAACGTGGCCGGGAGTGTCGATGATATTAATACGGGTATTCTTCCAATGGCAGGTGGTTGCGGCAGAAGTGATAGTAATACCTCTCTCCTTCTCCTGAGCCATCCAGTCCATGGTGGAATCGCCGTCGTGGGTCTCACCAAGCTTGTGGGTTACACCCGTATAGAACAGTATTCTTTCGCTTGTAGTCGTCTTACCGGCGTCGATGTGAGCCATGATACCGATATTACGAGTACACTCGAGCGAATATTCTCTTGACATAGATAGTCTCCTTAATAGTTGGAATTCTTATGAATTGTTTGAAATAATCAAAAATTGTGGCAGATAAATTAATATCTGTAGTGTGCAAAAGCCTTGTTTGCTTCTGCCATACGGTGAGTCTCTTCCTTCTTCTTGAACGCTCCGCCGGCATTGTTGATTGCATCGAGGATCTCGCCTGCAAGTCTTTCTGCCATGGTACGTTCGCCGCGCTTTCTGGCATAACCTACCATCCAGCGGAGACCCAGGGTCTGACGTCTGTCTTCTTTAACCTCAAGCGGAACCTGATAGGTAGAACCGCCTACACGGCGAGCCTTAACCTCAAGAACCGGCATTACGTTTTCAAGAGCTTCAACAAATACTTCAAGGGGATTCTTGCCAGCCTTTGCTTCAACGATTGCGAATGCATCGTAAACAATAGTCTGAGCAACTCCCTTCTTGCCGTCAAGCATAACGTTGTTAACGAGCTTGGTTACAAGCTTGGACTTGTAAATAGGATCCGGCAGAACGTCTCTCTTGGATATACGACCTCTTCTCGGCACTGTACTTCCCTCCTTCATTAGTTTTGAATGAAATCATAGGTACTCAAAAGCATATCTCCTGTTAGCGCTCTTCTTGTCCGCAGTATATAAACAAACGGAAATGAGTAGCTAAAAACATGCTGATACCTTCACCGAATTATTTCTTTGCTTCCTTCGGTGTCTTTGTTCCGTACTTGGAACGGGCCTGTCTGCGAGCTGCAACACCCTGAGTATCGAGTGTGCCGCGGATGATGTGATAACGTACACCGGGCAGGTCTCTTACTCTACCGCCTCTGATGAGAACGACGGAGTGCTCCTGCAGGTTGTGTCCTTCGCCGGGAATGTAGGTTGTAGCCTCAAGACCGTTGGAAAGACGAACTCTTGCGATCTTACGGAGCGCGGAGTTAGGCTTCTTGGGGGTGGTGGTGGTTACCTTGGTGCAAACGCCTCTCTTCTGGGGCGAGGGGAGATCGGTTGCCTCATTCTTGATGGTGTTAAAGCCCTTCTGGAGCGCTGCTGCCTTGGACTTGTACACCTTGTCAGTACGACCCTGTTTAACAAGCTGGTTAAAGGTTGGCATCCTTCTGCTAATCCTCCTTTCTTCCGAATTGTTTATATACAGATGCGAACCGAAAAGGCACGCAAAACTGTCTCGAAATACATTTTTTGAGTGTTTTTTGCCCAAAAAATACTGACGAAGCCGCAAAACCTCATCATAATTCGCATTATTATATCATTTTTTTCGCCAAATGTCAACACCCTTTGGAAAGTGTAAAAAAATTCTGTCAAATGCACAATTTTGCACTTTCCAAGAAGTGTTTTTATAAGCAAAATACACAAAGCCAAAAAGACATTCAGCCTACTTCCGAAATTGTTTCGGAAGTAGGCATATAATGTTAATTAATTGTTATATCGCAAAAAGCTTACTCAGCAACCTCTTCGGATGCGATCTCATCGGAGGCGGATTCTGCCTCGTCTACGTCAGCAGCGGAAGTGCTGTCGCCACCTTCGGGAGCAGTGGGATCGGTATCTTCGGATGCAAGAACGTCAACGTTATTGTAGCAAGCCATACCGGTACCTGCGGGAATGAGCTTACCGATGATAACGTTCTCCTTAAGTCCGAGGAGGTTATCGACCTTACCCTTGATAGCAGCCTCGGTGAGGACCTTGGTGGTCTCCTGGAAGGATGCTGCGGAGAGGAAGGAATCTGTCTGGAGAGCTGCCTTGGAGATACCGAGAAGGACGGGAGAGCAGGTTGCCTCACGAAGCTCGGTCTCGCCGGATGCTACGCGCTCGCGGATCTTTTCGTTCTCATCGTCGAATTCGTTGACGGAAACGAGAGTGCCGACAAGCATATTTGTGTCGCCGGTATCTTCGATACGAAGCTTACGTGTCATCTGACGCGCGATTACCTCGACGTGCTTATCGTTGATGTTAACCGACTGCGAACGGTAAACCTTCTGAGTTTCGCTGATGATATAGTCGTAAACAGCATCCGGACCGAGATATTCCATGATATCTGCGGGAGCCTTGGATCCCTCTGTGATAGCGTCACCGCGCTTGACCTCTGCACCGTCCGCAACAGTGATACGGCGGCCGTAAGGAATCTGATATACAGTATCCTCGCCGGTTTCAGCGTTGTGAATAACTACGTCCTGAAGGTTGGGGTTCTCATCGGGCTGAATGCGTGCAACACCGTCGACCGCGCTGAGAATAGCGGGTTTCTTAGGTGTTCTTGCCTCAAAGAGCTCTTCAACTCGGGGAAGACCCTGGGTAATATCCGAACCTGCAACACCACCGGAGTGGAAGGTTCTCATGGTAAGCTGAGTACCGGGCTCACCGATGGACTGAGCCGCGATGATACCTACAGCCTCGCCGACGTTAACCTTACGTCCGCTTGCAAGGTCAGCACCGTAGCAATGTGCACAGATACCGTGGCGTGCGCGGCAGTGGATAACCGTTCTGATACGAACCTCTGTGATACCTGCGGCGATGATCTTCTTGACCATTGCCTCGGTAAGCATGGTGTCGTCGGGAACGAGGATCTCACCGGTTTCGGGGTTGATAACGTCGCCCATGGTATATCTGCCGATGAGTCTGTCCTCAAGAGGCTCGATGGGCTTGGAGGAATCACCGTCAGTGATAGCTCTGATGATTGCGCCGTGCTGGGTTCCGCACTTCTCTTCACGAACGATAACGTCCTGAGAAACGTCAACGAGACGACGGGTAAGGTAACCAGAGTCTGCGGTACGGAGAGCGGTATCCGAAAGGGACTTACGCGAAGAACGCGCACCCATAAAGTACTCGAAGATCTTCATACCTTCACGGAAGTTCGACTTGATCGGGATCTCCATGGTCTTACCGTTGGTAGCAAACATAGGACCACGCATACCTGCGAGCTGACGCATCTGAGTGATCGAACCACGGGCTCCGGAATCCGACATGATCTTGATCGGGTTGTAGGTCGAGAAGCCTGCCTGGAGTGCCGAGGTAACGTCGTTTGTGGTACGGTTCCAAACTGCGATGACCTTTTCGTATCTTTCCTGCTCGGAAAGAAGACCCTTGTTGAAGTACTTGCCGAGAGTTTCGACTTCCTTCTCCGCATCGTTGATGAGACCCTTCTTCTCGGTCGGGATAGTCATATCGTATACCGAGATGGAGAATGCCGCACGGGTGGAGTATTTATAACCCATCTCCTTGATAGCATCGAGCATTTCTGCTGTCTGCGCGGAGCTGTGTTTCTTGATACAAGCGTTGATGATCTGACCGAGTTCCTTCTTGGTGATGATGGAAGCGATCTCGAGATCAAGCTTCTTTTCGGGATCGTTTCTGTCAACGAAACCGAGATCCTGGGGAATGCGCTGGTTGAAGATAAGACGTCCGAGAGTTACTGCATCGGAGCCCATATTTACCTTGCGCTCGCCGTTTTCATTGGTCTTGATACCGATGATTCCCTCTTCTACAACGCCGTCCTTTACGCCCTTGACTCTGAGAGCGATAGGAGCGTGAAGTCCGAGCTGACCGTTGAGGTAAGCCATATTCGCTTCGTCAAAGTTGCGGTAAAGTCCGCCTGCACCGGGCTCGTCGTCACGGACGATCGAGAGGTAATAGGAACCGAGGATCATATCCTGCGTAGGAACGGTTACTGCACGTCCGTCAACAGGCTTGAGGAGGTTGTTAGCCGAGAGCATAAGGAATCTCGACTCTGCCTGAGCCTCCGCGGAAAGCGGAACGTGAACAGGCATCTGGTCACCGTCGAAGTCGGCGTTGAACGCGGTACATACAAGGGGATGAAGCTTAATAGCTCTGCCCTCTACAAGCACAGGCTCGAATGCCTGAATAGAAAGACGGTGAAGCGTGGGCGCGCGGTTGAGAAGCACGGGGTGCTCCTTGATTACGTTTTCGAGTGCATCCCAGACCTCGTCGTTGCTTACCTGAGCGCGGTCGATCTTCTTCTGTGCTTCCTTAACGTTGGTAGCCTTGCCCATTTCGACAAGTCTCTTGATAACGAAGGGTTTGAAGAGCTCGAGAGCCATCTCCTTGGGAAGCCCGCACTGATAGATCTTCAGCTGAGGACCTACGACGATAACCGAACGGCCGGAATAGTCAACACGCTTACCGAGAAGGTTCTGACGGAAACGGCCCTGCTTACCGCGGAGCATTTCGGAGAGAGACTTGAGAGGACGGTTTGAAGGACCGGTTACGGGCTTACCGCGGCGTCCGTTGTCGATAAGAGCGTCAACCGCTTCCTGGAGCATACGCTTCTCCTTGCGGATAACGATATCGGGAGTGGGGATCTCGATGAGCTTCTTAAGTCTGTTGTTTCTGCTGATAACACGGCGATAGAGTTCGTTAAGGTCGGAGGAGGCAAAGCCTCCGCCGTCGAGCTGTACCATTGCACGGATATCGGGGGGCAGAACGGGAAGAACGTCAAGAACCATCCATTCGAGCTTGTTGCCCGAACGGCGGAAGGATTCGATGACCTCAAGTCTCTTGATGAGTCTTGCCTTCTTCTGGCTGGTGGTGATAGCGAGATCTTCGCGGAGCTGTGCCGCGAGAGCATCGATATCGATGCCCTGGAGCAGCTCCTTGATAGCCTCCGCGCCCATACCGACGCGGAATTCATTCTCGTACATCTCGCGGTACTCGATATACTGCTTCTCGGAAAGGACCATACCCTTTTCAAGGGGAGTGCTTCCGGGATCGAGAACTACGTTCTCTGCAAAGTAAAGTACCTGCTCGAGCTGCTTCGAAGACATATCGAGAACGAGAGCCATTCTCGAGGGAGACGCCTTGAAGTACCAGATATGGGAAACAGGGCAAGCAAGCTCGATGTGACCCATTCTCTCACGGCGGACTCTCTTTGTGGTAACCTCAACACCGCACTTATCACAAATGATCTTTTCGCGGATGTTGTGGGAATTCTTATATTTTCCGCACATACAAGCGCCGTCCTTGGTCGGGCCAAAGATCTTTTCACAGAAAAGACCTCCTACTTCGGCTTTGAGTGTACGGTAGTTGATGGTCTCGGGCTTGGTAACCTCACCGTAAGACCACTCTCTGATCATATCCGGAGACGCCAGACCTATTTTAATAGAGGCAAATTCATTATTATCCATAGCTATTCTCCTTTTAATCAGTTATTGTAATCGTCTTCGGAATCAAAATCATCCTCGGACTCGTATTCATATTCCTCGGTGTACTCGTCACCCTCGTCCTCTTCGTCCTCGCCGAGGTCGAACTCGCCGTCCTCATCGGCAAAGAGGAATCCGCTTCTGCCATACTCGTCTTCGCTGCCGGTCTGACCCATAGCATCGTCGATAGCCTCGCTGTCGCGGCGGCTGAGATACTGAGGCTGCTCTTCCTCAACAACGGAAGAAAGCTTGATCTCCTCACCCTGCTCGTTGAGAACGCGGATATCAAGGCAGAGCGACTGAAGCTCCTTGACAAGAACCTTGAACGCTTCGGGAACGCCGGGAGTGGGGATATTCTGACCCTGAATGATCGCCTCATAAGCCTTGCGGCGTCCGTTGACGTCGTCCGACTTGACGGTCAGGATCTCCTGAAGTGTATATGCTGCGCCGTATGCCTCGAGCGCCCAAACCTCCATTTCTCCGAAACGCTGGCCGCCAAACTGCGCTTTACCGCCGAGAGGCTGCTGTGTTACGAGAGAGTAAGGACCGTTGGAACGGGCGTGGATCTTATCATCAACGAGGTGGTGGAGCTTGAGGTAGTACATGATACCTACGGTAACGGGGTTATCGAAGGGCTCGCCGGTACGTCCGTCATAAAGAACGGTCTTACCGTCGATTACCTGGCGCTTGACTTCGCCGGTAACGGGATTGGTGATCTCACGGGTCTCCTTGCCGTCAACGTTCTCGCCGGGGAATACTTCACGCCACATATTCGCCATCTTCATGCACTCGAGAATGTCCTTCTCGTTTGCGCCGTCGAATACGGGGGTCATGATCTTCCAACCGAGCTTACGTGCGGCGATTCCGAGGTGAACCTCAAGAACCTGACCGATGTTCATTCGGGAAGGAACGCCCAGAGGGTTAAGAACGATATCAAGAGGAGTTCCGTCGGGAAGGAAGGGCATATCCTCGGGAGGAAGGATGCGCGAAACGACACCCTTGTTACCGTGACGGCCTGCCATCTTGTCACCTACGGAGATCTTTCTCTTCTGTGCGATATAAACGTGAACTACCTTATTTACGCCTGTGGGAAGCTCGTCGCCCTGCTCGTGGGAGAATACGCGTACGTCAACGACGATACCCGATTCACCGTGGGGCAGACGGAGAGAAGTATCTCTGGTCTCGCGGGTCTTCTCGCCGAAGATCGCGCGGAGGAGTCTTTCCTCTGCGGTAAGGTCGGTCTCACCCTTTGGTGTGATCTTACCTACAAGGATATCGCCTGCGTGTACCTCGGTACCCTTCTTTACAACGCCGTATGCATCGAGGTTGCGGAGAGCGTCCTCACCGACGTTCTGGATCTCGCGGGTGATCTCCTCGGAGCCGAGCTTGGTATCTCTTGCTTCGTGTGTATATACTTCAATATGAAGCGATGTGTAAACGTCGTTTCTTACAAGGTTCTCGTTAAGAAGGACTGCGTCCTCGTAGTTATAACCTTCCCAGGTCATAAATCCGATAAGAGCGTTCTTACCGAGCGCGATCTCACCCTTGGAGGTAGCGGGACCGTCGGCGATGATCTGGCCCTTCTCTACTCTCTCGCCGTGAACAACGAGAGGTCTCTGGTTGCAGCAAGTACCCTGGTTGGTACGCTTGAACTTGATAAGATCGTAAGAATCCTTGCGTCCGTCATCGGTGCGGATGACGATCTTTGCGGTCTCAACGTGCTCAACAACGCCCGCGTTCTTTGCAAGAACAACGACACCGGAGTCACGAGCTACCTTATATTCCATACCGGTACCGACAATGGGCGAATCGGTGACCATAAGCGGAACTGCCTGCTTCTGCATGTTCGATCCCATAAGAGCACGGGAGTTATCGTCGTTCTCAAGGAAGGGGATCATTGCGGTAGCCGCAGAAACTACCATCTTGGGGGATACGTCCATGAAGTCGATCTCGTCGACCGAAACTTCGCGGAATTCGTTCTTATCACGGGCGGTAACGGTGTTGTTGATGAAGCAGCCGTTCTCGTCCAGAGGCTCGTTTGCCTGCGCGATAATGTAATTATCCTCAACGTCAGCGGTCATGTAAACGACTTCGTCGGTTACGCGGCGGGTAGCGCGGTCCACCTTGCGGTAAGGAGCCTCGATAAAGCCGTACTCGCTGATGCGCGCGTAGGTAGCGAGATAGGAGATAAGACCGATGTTAGGACCTTCGGGAGTCTCGATGGGACACATACGGCCGTAGTGGGTGTAGTGTACGTCACGGACGTCGAAGGATGCACGGTCACGGGAAAGACCGCCGGGACCGAGTGCCAAAAGACGGCGCTTGTGAGTCAGCTCGGAGAGGGGGTTAGCCTGGTCCATGAACTGAGAAAGCTGGGAAGAACCGAAGAACTCGCGGATAACGGTTGCAACGGGTCTGATATTGATAAGAGC
Organism: Eubacteriales bacterium; assembly: GCA_045535375.1. GTDB lineage: Bacteria > Bacillota > Clostridia > Oscillospirales > CAG-272 > CAG-390. The sequence goes on along the minus strand of JAZSLM010000042.1, from coordinate 37 downwards.
AAGTCGGAGGCCAAGCGGTCTTAGGAAGACAAAATTT
>JAZSLM010000067.1:0-3436 GCA_045535375.1 Eubacteriales bacterium | reverse complement strand
CGGCACGAGATCCTTCGGGCACCACACGTCTGCGGACGTGCCCTCAGGATGACATAGTTGAGCAAAGCTCAACAGTCGGCTCTGCCTCGGCGGCTGAACACCGCCGTTTTCCAAGGAAAACCGTCAGAGTCGACGGGCGAGTGCGTTACTTTCGGGCTTCGCCCCCTTCACCCCTGCTTGCAAGTGCAAACATAGACGATAGTGTTGCCGTTTTGCGCTTAATTGTAATTATTTATTTTTATCGGAAAATTTCCGAGCAAAGCGAGGAAATTCACCTTTCACTAGTCACTAGCCACTAGTCACTAGTCACTTTTCCCTTAGTCACAAAACTCCGCCACACAACGTCTATACGCCGCCACCGGATCTTCTGCCGCAGTTATAGGTCTGCCGACAACGATGTAATCCGATCCGATCTCCTTTGCTGCCGCGGGGGTCATGACTCTCTTCTGGTCGCCGATGTCGCCGTCTGCGAAGCGGACGCCGGGGGTTACGGTGACAAAATCCTTACCGCAGGTGTCGTGTACCTTGCCTGCCTCGAGGGGAGAGCAAACTACGCCGTCGAGTCCCGACTTCTTTGCGTTCGATGCATAGTGAAGCACGACCTTGTCGATGGGCTCCTTGATGAGAAGGTCGTTCTCCATCGCGCTCTGGTCGGTGGATGTCAGCTGAGTTACCGCGATAAGGATGGGGCGCGTGCCGTCGGGTCTGGTCAGTCCCTCGAGAGCCGCCTCCATCATAGCGCAGGTGCCGCCCGCGTGGAGGTTGGTCATATCAACGTCGAGGCGCGAGAGGACCGCCATCGACTTCTTTACCGTGTTGGGGATATCGTGAAGCTTGAGGTCGAGGAAGATCTTGTGACCGCGGCGCCTGATCTCGCGCACGATCTCGGGACCCTCGGCATAGTAAAGCTCCATACCGATCTTCACAAAGGGCTTTCTCTCTTCGCCCTCGAACTTTTCAAGGAAGGAAAATACCTTCTCCTTCGAGTCAAAATCACATGCGATAATTACGTCTTTTCCCATTTTTATATCTCCTTAAAATTTAATTACTCATATAATAACATTTTTCGCGCCTTGTATGTTGTGCGGTACAGACTCCGATCTCCTCATCCACCACTGCCGTGGTCCCCCTTCCCCGCTGGGGAAGGCTGATTAACAAGTGCTAACATTCGCTATATAAATATAGTTTTTCGGTAATTGACCAAAAAATAAAACCGCATATAGTGTTTGCACAAAACGATATTCAGAAAGTTGAGCGATTCTTTTAATTAGCCTTCCCCAGCGGGGAAGGGGGACCGGCGAACGCCGGTGGATGAGGAGATCGGAGTCTGTACTGCATAAACGACAGGCGTGTAATTTTTATTAATCTGTGATAAAGCTTCCGATCCTTCACTTTATTGCTATAATATCATTGAGCGAAAGGGTGACAGAGCGCAATACTTCCCTACAGTCGGGAAGTATTGACTCTGTCCAAAAATCCGAAGCGGAGCTTCGTATTTTTGAAGCGGGGTGGCGAAGGCTGAAGCCTTCGCATTGAATCGAGACGCTGTCTCGAGCTCTGCTAAAGAAACTTTTCGAGAAAAGTTTCTTTAGAATCTTCAAAAGCTTTTTAGCTGATGTTGTCTTAAATTTTACTGCAACTTTCCGAGCAAAGCGAGGAAATTCACCTTATTTTACTGCGCCGATGATATCTGAGAGATTCTCGATGCCGTACTTTGCCATAACGCGGGGGAGGTCGTTGATTATGTCACGGCACGCGTAGGGATTGACGAGGTTAGCCGCGCCGACCTCGACTGCTGTCGCGCCCGCGAGCATCATCTCGATGACGTCCTCGGCACTCGACACGCCGCCCATGCCGACGACGGGGATGTTCACCGCGTGGGCAACCTGATAAACCATTCTGACCGCCACGGGGAAGATCGCGGGACCCGAGAAACCGCCCATCTTGTTGGCGATGACGGGGCGCTTGGTGCGAAGGTCGATCCGCATTCCGAGCAGGGTGTTGATAAGGCTGATTCCGTCCGCGCCCGCCTCCTCGCAAGCCTTTGCGATCGAAACGATGTCGGTGACGTTGGGGGAAAGCTTGATTATGATCGGCTTATTTGTCACCTTACGCACCGCGCGGGTGACTTCAGCAGCCGCCTCGGGGTTCGTTCCGAAGGACATTCCGCCGCCGTGGACGTTGGGGCAGCTAACGTTGACCTCGAACCAGCCGATCTGATCAACAGAATCGAGCTTTTCTACGGTATAAGCATAGTCCTCGACCGAAAAACCGCTGACGTTTGCCATTACCTTCTTATTAAATACCTTGAAGAGCTTCGGAAGCTCCTCGGAAATTACCTTCTCAACGCCCGGATTCTGCAATCCGACGGCGTTGATCATACCGTTCGGGCACTCGGCGATACGCGGAGTGGGATTGCCGAAGCGGGGGTCCTTGGTCGTTCCCTTGAAAGAGAAGGTACCGAGGCAGTTGATATCGTAAAGCTCGGCGAATTCATAGCCGAAGCCGAAAGTTCCGCTTGCGGGGATGACGGGGTTGTCGAGCAGGGTGCCGCAAAGATTCACGTTCATTTTTCCCACAGTATTTCCTCCTTCTCAAGGATCGGGCCGTCCTTGCATATCCTCTTGTAGCCCGTGACGGTCTTGCAGGAGCATCCCATGCACGCGCCGAAGCCGCATCCCATGCGCTCCTCGAAGCTGTACTGCCCGCTGCATTCGGTCGCTCTGTAAAGAGCTTTGAGCATCGGCTCGGGACCGCAGGTGCAGATGTAATCGTAATCGATCGCCTCAAGCGCGTTCGTTACGAATCCCTTGACGCCAACGCTTCCGTCAACCGTGGTAACGGTGACCTTACAGCCGAGCTCCTCGAAGAACTCGACTCCGAAGATCTCGCTTTCGGTGTTGAAGCCGACGATGATCTCGGGCTTCTTGCCTGCCGCGATGAGTTTTTTTGAAAGATAGTAGAGTGGCGGAACTCCTACGCCTCCGCCGACGAGGAGGGGCTTTTTGCCGACCTTTTCAAGATCGTAGCCGTTGCCGAGGCCTGTAAGTATATCGAGCTCCGTGCCGACGGGGAGGGTGGTCATCTGCTCCGTTCCCTTGCCGACGACCTTATATATGATGGAAAGCAGACCTTCCTCACAGTCAAAGACCGAGATGGGACGGCGCAGATAGAGCCCCTCGAGCTGAATATTGACGAACTGACCCGCCGCAGTGATCTCCGACGTATCGCCCGCGAGCCTCATCAACCACACGCAGTCCGTCAGCGCGCGGTTTTCTTTTATGGTGAAAATACTTTGTTTCATTGCGTTTTCCTTTATTTTCTGTTTTTTATTCTTAATTGGATATGATAAAATGCGTTCGCTCTTGGTTTTGTTTTATGCAGATTACTTTGTGCGGTAATCTTTTGGAAGATTTTCTCGCTGCGCTCGAAAAAC
>JAZSLM010000070.1:0-4331 GCA_045535375.1 Eubacteriales bacterium | reverse complement strand
CTTCGCGGAGTTAATGTCGGCTGCGCCGAGTTAATGTTTCCGCTTCGCGGAAAGTTTGATAGGTATTTTATTTTAATTAAAAATTATTCCCTATCAAACTTCGCCGAAGGCGAACATTAACTTTGGCGAAGCCAAATCTTAACTCGCGCTTCGCGCGATCTTAACTTGCCGAAGGCAACATTAACTCACGCGAAGCGTGAATTTCTCAGAAACGACTTAATCGATCTGATAAACGAAGGAATTCCGCCGATCAACAGCATTAGTCCAAACCCTATGCGAAGCAGATCGGGTGCGAGCACAGATGCGACAAGCGCACCGACGATCGCGCCTATGGTTCCGCCGATCGACATAAAGGTCACCGCGCCGTAGCAGATATTCCGCGCGCGGAGGTTAACTGCTGTCGATGCGCCGGAGGAAAATATGAAAAATATAAGGTTGACACCCTGCGCGAAAAGTTGTCCTATCTCCCGATATTCGGTTAAAAAAACAACAAGAAGTCCTCCGCTTCCAACTCCGAGTCCCGATAAGAGCGCCACACCGCAGCTTACAATAAAATCTATCATATTTCACCTTAGAATATCATCGTAAATCCCGACCAGACCACAAGCGCGGAGAAAATGAGCCGCAAAAGGCGCGTATCGATAACCGCAAGCAGAAGACCGCCGCCCGCGCCGCCGATTATTGCGGGAAGTATAAACGGAGAAAATTCAAGTCCGTGAACGCTTCCGCGAAGCACGTATGCTATTGCAGAAACAGCCGAAAGCGGGAGCATAACTGCAAGTGCGTTGGCAAAGACGTCACGCCCATTGTGATATTCCCGCGGTAAGACCTTTTCCGCCCCGCGAACCAGTATTATTCCCCCGCCCGCACCGAGAAGTCCGTTGAGCAGTCCCGCAAAAAATCCGAGAGTCAGCGCTCCCATGCCTTTATTTTTCATAAAAATTCCTCTTCACCCTTGTAATTTGCCCGATTTCGTGATATAATTATATTTGGTATAATTTGCTCAAGCGTTAATTCGCTTTTAGTATTTCCAAATATTTTGATCCCATACACGAAAGGAGATCACCGTGGCAAACACAAAAGGCAGACCCGCTGCGCAGAAGAACAGCGCACCGGCAAAAAAGAATACATCCAAAAAGGCGCCCGAGCGTGACGAATACGCTTACTATGACGACCTTTACAAAAAGAAACCCGGAAAGAAAAAGGCCTCTGAACCCGTAGAGGAAGAAGAAGACCTCTATTCCTACAGCGAAGATCTTTACAAAAAGAAGGCCAGAAAGAAAAAACAGCCCGAGCCTGTCGAAGAGGAAGAAAAGGACATTCCGCCCGCATCAACGCAGACTCTGCACAGATTGATGCCCTACATTCTCGGCGTTATCACCGTCTTTATCGTCGCATGCTTCCTCCTGGCGGGGATCGACGGAGCGATGGGCGACCTCGGAAATCTTCTCCGAAATCTCTTCTTCGGATTCTTCGGCTGGCCCGCATACTTCATTCCGCTCGTTCTTGTCAATATGATAATCTATTGGCGAAGATACGTCGACCTCGGCGTCAGCCGCAGAAAGATAATCTTCGGCGTGTCGATCCCCCTTCTTCTCTCCTCGCTTATCCACTCGCTTGCGATCGCGCGTCTTTACGACGGCTACAAGTGGGCTGATTGGGGCAAGAGCATTTTCGGCTTCAAGGATGCCGTTTCGAACTGGACCCACGGTGTCACGCTGCACGGCGGCGGATTCTTCGGCGGTTTTATCGGCGGATTCCTTCGTTGTCTTGTCGGCTACGTCGGCTCCGTTATCGTTATAATCGCCGTTCTCGCGCTTGCCATCATCTTCTACGTCGGACTTTCTCCCAGACACTTTATCGATATGATCTCCTCGCTCATCGCAAAGATCAAAGACAAAGCCGCCGAACGCAAGATCGAGGTCATCGAGCCCGATGAGGAAGAAGATGAAGAAGACGAAGAAGAAGTTCTTCCCAAGCCTCGCACGCGCCGCAAACCCGTGAGGGAGCCCGAAGAGGATGACGACCTTGCCGAGATCATTCCCGAACCCGAAGAAAACGACGTGCCCGCCGTCAGCGGTGTCGAGCTGAAGCCCTCAGGCGAAGAATTCGACCCCGACGCTATGGAGGTTCTCGGATCTATCGAAACCAAGCATGCCGAAAAGGAAAAAGAAAAGAAAAAGGTTCTCGATTCCCTCCGTCCCGTGGGCGACAGCGACACTCCCGAAAGTTTCGGAGAGCTTGTCGACACCATCTTTGGTGAAGCTCCGAAAGATCCCGCAGAAACCACTCCCTCGGTTCTTGAGATCACCGAAGCGGCTGTCACCGATATCCCCGCCGAGGAGCCCGAAGCTCCCGCGCCCGAGGACGACGGTATAATTCTTCCCGACCAGGCAAAGAAAAAGCAGGCTTACGAACAGCTTGCGGCGTATATATTCCCCCCTCTGACCCTCCTTCGCGAATCTACCTCGCCCGGACGCGACGCCATCAACGCAGAGCTCCGCGCGAATGCCGAAACGCTTATCGAAAAACTTGAATCCTTCCACGTCAAGCTTGCCAAGATCGAATACTCCCGCGGTCCCACACTGACCAGATACGAGCTCTACCCCGCGCCAGGAGTAAAGGCAAACTCGATCAAGAACCTGCAGACCGACATTGCAATGGCTCTTCAGGCAAAGATCAGAATTGAAGCACCCATTCCCGGCAAGAGCGCCGTCGGCGTCGAGGTTCCGAACAAGTCCTCCTCGACCGTCGCGATCCGCGAGCTTCTCGAATCCGAGCAGTTCAAGGATGCCAAGAGTAAGCTTTTCGCCTGCCTCGGAAAGGATATCACGGGCGAGCCGATCTTTATTGACGTCGGCAAGATGCCACACCTTCTGATAGCAGGTACCACCGGTTCCGGTAAATCGGTCTGCATCAACAGCATCATCATGTCGCTGCTTTACAAAGCGCGCCCCGATGAGGTTCAGTTCATAATGATCGACCCCAAGAAGGTCGAAATGTCGATGTATAACAACCTGCCGCACCTGAGAGTTCCCGTTGTTACGAACGTCAAGAAGGCGGCGGGCACGCTCAATGCCGCTGTCGGCGAGATGGAACACCGATACGAACTCTTTGAGAACAATCTTGCCCGCGACATCGACGGCTACAACCGCATGATGAAGGCGGAGGATCCCGATTTCATTCCGCTTCCCAGACTTGTCATCATCATCGACGAGCTTGCGGACCTTATGATGAGTGCTCCCTCCGAGATAGAAACCTCGATCGTCCGTCTCGCGCAAAAGGCGCGTGCGGCGGGTATTCACCTCATCGTCGGTACTCAGCGTCCTTCGGTTGACGTCATCACGGGTCTTATCAAGGCAAATATCCCCTCTCGAATCGCATTTGCGGTAGCATCGGGTATCGACTCCCGTACCATCATCGATACCGTCGGAGCCGAAAAGCTTCTCGGCCGAGGCGATATGCTCTTCTGCCCCATCGGCGCGCAAAATCCCATCCGTGCGCAGGGCACATTCGTAACCGACGACGAGGTCGTTGCCGTCACCAATTTCGTCAAGGAAAATTCTTCCGGCGCGCATTACGACGACGAATTCCTTTCGCGCATCGAAAAGGAATCCGAACAGATCGTCACCGTCACACCCGGCGGGAAGAAACCTGCGGGCGGTGCGGGCGGAGGCGGCGCGGCAAGCGGCTCCTCCGAGTGCTTCGACGAACTCTTCTTCGACGCGCTCAAGCTCGCCGTTGAAAGCGGTACGGTTGCAACTTCCTTCCTGCAGAGAAACATCAACGTCGGCTTCGGCCGTGGCGCGCGTATCATTGACCGCATGGCAAAGCTCGGATTCGTCACCCAGCCCGACGGCACCAAACCGCGTCAGGTGCTCCTGACAGCATCACAGCTTGCAGAACTCATCGCGCGAGACGATAAGAGAATTTACGGTCTTATCCCGCAGGACGAAGCTGAAGAATAAGCTTCCTATCAATATTTTGGCGGAGTCGCTATATTGGGCGGCTCCGTCGATTATTAGTGATTAGTGGCTAGTGGCTAGTGAAGGATAATTTTCTCGCGTTGCTCGAAAATTTTCATTTTATAGAAAACGCTCTGGATTTTATGAGGAACAAAATCCAGAGCGTTTTATTATGTTGTAAAATTATAATCTGTCCGAAATCTTATCAAAGCTAAACAAAATTATTGAAATAATTTTCGAACACAGTGAGAAAATGTCCGGTTTCAGGGCATCGGTAAGTGGAATGTGTCAGAGCATCGGTAAGTGTTTGTGTCAGAGCATCGGTAAGTCCAAGGCAAAAATATGGTATAATAACCGTCGAAAGGC
>JAZSLM010000123.1:0-21613 GCA_045535375.1 Eubacteriales bacterium | reverse complement strand
CCGAGAACCTATATCTTCGGCGCGAAGGCGGCTCCCGGATACCAGATGGCTAAGCGTATCATCCAGCTTATCTGCAAGCTCTCGAAGGAGATCGAGTCGGATCCCAGAGTCAAGGAAAAGCTCCGCGTGCTCTTCCTTGAGGATTATAATGTAACGGCTGCCGAGTGCCTTATCCCCGCCGCCGAGATCAGCCAGCAGATCTCTCTTGCCGGCAAGGAGGCGAGCGGTACGGGTTGTATGAAGCTCATGCTCAACGGCGCGCTCACCATAGGTACTCTCGACGGCGCAAACGTCGAGATGGCTGCCGCAGTCGGCAACGAGAATATCTATATCTTCGGTCTGACAGCAAGCGAGGTCGACGACCTCTGGCTTGCGGGCTACAATTCGGCTCTCTTCTACGCGAGAAACGATAAGCTCAGAAGGATCGTTGACCGCCTGAACGCAGGTTTTGCGGGCGAATCCTTCTCGGATATTGCCTCCTATCTGCTTGCCGGCCATGGAGTTGCAGACCCATATATGTGCCTTGCCGACTTCGATTCCTACCGTCTGACACACGAAAAGATGTATCAGGATTACCTGAACCGCGAGGATTGGACTCGTCGTTCGCTCATCAATATAGCAAAGGGCGGCTTCTTTGCCGCAGACCGCGCGGTAAGAGATTACGCAGAGAATATCTGGCATATCAATCCCGTGGTCAAGAAGTAAAATATGCTTGCAAGATTTAAGCAAACCGAATACGCTCCCGCTCCCCGCATCGAAAAACGGTGCGGGGGCGAGGACGTTTCCGCTCTCGGCGCATTCCCGCGTGGAAGCGTTATCGAAATTATGGCGCGCATACCGAGAAGCCTCGGCATTACCCGCGCCGAGCTCTGCATCCGCAGAGATACCTTGGCACCCTGCGACGAAGCAAAGGACGCATCGGTGCATAGAATCGGTTTTGAGTTTATTTCGACCGATTATATTAACGATGAATATAAGCTGAGCCTCGATACAGCCGCGCTCTGCGGTGAGTCGGAGTCGGGGCTTTTTTACTATACATATGTTTTCCGACGCGGCGGAGAAGAGCTTGTTTCGAGCACGTCGGATAACGTCAATTTCTCCGTTGTAAAAGAGAATTGGAACGAATTCCGCCTGACCGTCTACCATCCGGAATACAGCGTGCCCGAATGGCTCGGCGGGGGTATAATGTACCATATTTTCCTTGACCGATTTGCGAGAGGAGAGGGAAATGTCAGCTACCGTGCCGATTCAATTCTTGATCCCGATTGGGAAAACGGCGTTCCGCAATATGCCGAATACCGCGGCGCGGAGGTCAAAAATAACCACTTTTTCGGCGGAAATCTTTGGGGAATTATCGAAAAGCTCGATTATCTCGAATCGCTCGGCGTGAGCATACTCTATCTCTCGCCGATATTCGATGCTGTCAGCAACCACAAATACGACACCTCGGATTATCTGAAGATCGCCGATGAATTCGGCGGTGAGGAGGCGTTCAAGGCTCTCGTCGAAGCCGCTCACAAACGCGGTATGAAGATCATTCTCGACGGCGTTTTCAACCACACGGGAAGCGACAGCAGATATTTTGACGAATACGGCAGATACGGTCTGCCCGCGAAAGATCCCGCTTCGCCCTATCATTCGTGGTATGATTTCCACGCACCCGAAAAGCCCGGTGCGCCCGATTACACCTGCTGGTGGGGCATCAGAATCCTGCCGAGGTTGAATACCCACACTGACTCCTGCCGCGAGTTTTTCACGGGCACTGGCGGAGTGGCAGAGCATTATATGCAGGCGGGCATCGACGGCTGGCGACTTGACGTTGCCGACGAGCTTCCCGACAGATTCCTTGAAGAACTGCGCGAGAGGATTCATTCGGTAAATTCGGAGAGTGTCCTCATTGGCGAAGTCTGGGAAAACGCGGCGGATAAGATCGCTTACGGCAAGCGGCGCTCCTATTTCAGAGGCGCACAGCTTGACAGCGTTATGAATTATCCGACAAGAAAGGCACTCCTTGATTTTGCCGAATTCGGCGACGCAAAAGCACTCGCGGCGGCTCTGACCGAGCTTTATTCCTCATATCCGCGATGTGTTTCCGCGAGCCTTATGAACCTTATCGGAACGCACGACACCGAGCGCGTGCTGACCATTCTCGGCAACCCACAGAAGGTGCGCGAGAATTCCTATGCCTACAACGCAGTGCAGGAAAAACTCCGTCTGACCGACGAGGAGCGCGCGAGGGGCGTGAAGCTACTCAAGATGATATCCGCACTCCAATTCACACTTTTCGGCTTCCCCTGCATTTATTACGGCGACGAGGCAGGGATGGAGGGCATGAGCGATCCCTTCTGCCGCTATCCTTTCCCGTGGCACAGAATCGATGCCGAGATCAACGAGCACTACAAAAAGCTCGGCGAGCTTCGCCGAGGTGAAGATATATTCGCGGGCGGTGAGTTTAAGATCACCTGCGTCGAGGGCGGATATTTTGAGTTTATAAGATATAAAAAGGAAGAAAAATATTTCGTCAAGGTATGTGTCAATATGGACGAGCCCCGGCGTGTCGATGCCGCGGGCGGTATCGATCTTTACACGGGCAAGCGCATTGTCGTTGATCCGACGCTGAAAAATGGCGAATACCTTATCGTGAAACTGAAAGGAGAGGTAAAATAATGGGATTCTGGGGAAAAGTTATCGGACATTGGACGAAGCCGAAGGACCCGAACAGCGTTCGATTCCGCCGCGAGATGGCAGAGCGCATCGCGGGGCAGTATATCAAATACGTCACCGAACGTATCAACAATGTTGACGAGGTTATCGGGCGCAAGGGAAGTCTTGCCATCCGCGAGGACGAATTCATAGTTTTTGCCTCCGCCGACATCCTCTTCCGCTGCAAGATCGACGACCTCCGCGCAAGCGAGCTGCTTTCGAAGGATGGAGTGGTACTTATAGGTCCCGACCTCGAGCACGGCGGAGCGGAGAGAACTATAATTGCTTATTATGTATATTATAGGAAATAAATATTTTGTCACATACAAAGGGGTTGCGTCCCATTGACATATTTTGTAAGCTTTGAGTGCTCCCGGACGCAATAAATCTTCGGACGACAGGAGGATAGTTATGAGATTTGAACAGATCTGGCAGGGAAGAAACTGTAAGGATAACGAGTGGTTTCCCACCGGTGTTCCAGGCAATATTCAGTATGATTACGGTGTTTTTCATCACTTTGATGAAGTACAGTATTCGGATAATTTTAAGCAATATGCTCCGCTTGAGGACGATCACTGGGAATACCGTACTCAGCTTTCCTATGAGAAAAAAGACGGTGAACGCGTCTTTTTCGTCAGCGGAGGTATTGATTACCGATACGACGTGCTTTTGAACGGAGTGAAGCTTTATTCGTATGAGGGAATGTTCCGCGGTTTCGATGTTGATCTGACAGATCATCTGACGGCTAATAACGATGTTCTTACCGTTCATATCTATCCGCACCCGAAGAGCACGACCGGACGCAAGAATACGAGAGACGAGGCGGATGCTTGTTGCAAGCCGCCCGTATCCTACGGATGGGACTGGAATCCGCGCCTTCTGAACTCAGGCTTGTGGGAAGAGGCGTATATTGAGACACGCGGAGCTTCCTACATTGGTAACTGTGAGGTTCTCGCGGATCTTTCGGACGATCTGAAAACAGGTAGAGTAGTGTACCGCTTCTCGTGTGATGTTTTGTGTGAAACTGCGCTTTACGATATGGACGGCAATGAGGTTTACCGCGGCACGGAGCGGGAGATTTCACTTGAAGCACCGAATCTCTGGTGGTGTAACGGGCAGGGAACTCCCTATCTTTATCGTTGGGAGATCCGAAACGATGAAGAGGAGCGGAGCGGTTACATCGGATTCCGAACGATACGTCTTGTGCGCAATAATGGTGCAAACGGTCCAAATGAGTTTCCCAAGGGACGCTACGAGGCCCCCATTACGATCGAACTGAATGGCAGACGTATCTTCGCGAAGGGGTCGAACTGGGTTAATCCGTCAATCTTTTGGGGACAGATCACGGATAAGTATTACGATGAGCTCATTACATATGCGCTAAAAGCCAATATGAATATCTTCCGTATGTGGGGTGGGGCGGGCAGAGCAAAACGTTCTTTCTATGAGATCTGTGACCGTTACGGAATTATGATCTGGCAGGAGTTTATGCTTGCGTGCAACAATTATATTGCTACGGATCACTATATGTCTGTCCTCGAATCTGAGGCGACTGCAATTATCAAGGATCTGCGTTCCCATCCATCGCTGATATTCTGGTGCGGCGGCAACGAGCTTTTCAACAATTGGTCGGGTATGGACGATCAGTCGCATCCTTTGCGCCTCCTGAATAAGCTTTGTTTTGAGCTCGACTACAAGCGTCCCTTCCTCTCCACTTCGCCGCTCTTCGGTATGGCACACGGTGGATATACCTTCTACGACGAATCGCAGGGAGGGGAGGTCTTCCGACAGTTCCAACGTGCAAGAAATACCGCTTATACCGAATTCGGAGTTCCCTCCATCTCTGCATTGGAGGATCTTGAAAAGATAATTCCGAAGGCGGAGATTCGCGTGCCGATCGAGCGGACCGACGCATGGATTGCGCACCACGGATTTGACGCGTTGGGCAAGGAACGTTGGCTTTGTCAAGACGTGCTTTCAATGTACTTCGATCCAACGGAATCGATTGCCGATCTTATTGCGCAGTCGAATTGGCTCCAGTGCGAGGGATATCGCGGTGCGTTTGAGGAAATGCGGCGCCAGTGGCCGCATTGCAGCATGGGAATTAACTGGTGCTTTAACGAGCCATGGATCACGGCAGCAAACAACAATCTGCTGACCTATCCTGCCAAGCCGAAGCCCTCATATGAATATGTAAAGTCAGCTCTGCGCCCAACTCTCTTCAGCGCGAAGGTTGCAAAGTTCTATTGGTTCGAGGGGGAGTCATTTGAGGCAGAACTGTGGCTCCTCAACGATGCGCCGAAGGCGGAAGGCGGAAGCGTTCACGTTACCTTAACGGTTGGCGATAAGATTATCGATCTGCTTGATTGGAATGCTTCGACAGGAGCAAATGCACATAAGCGAGGTCCCACGGTGCGCTGCATTCTTCCCGAGGCTGATGGCACCGATCGCTTTACGCTGACTCTGCAAGCCGACCGCGGTATGGAAAGCGTCTACACCTTCAGATACGGTAAGAAAAAGAAGAAAATCTCAAAGAGAGAGATGAACAGAGGATAAAGAGTCTGAGTCAAATGTGTATATATCTCGCTTTCTTGTGGATTTTGTGTGGTAACTTAATTATATAACAAAGCAAGCGACAGCTCAATACCTTTCGGTAAAAAGCTGTCGCTTTTCATTATTTAATATTTTCGCCACGGCGAAAATCTCAATTATGGTAAAAAAGTCTCGTCTGAAAAGATGAGGCTTTTTGGTTATTATTACCCAAATTGGGTATGTTGTTTTGTATATTTCGCTGAATTGCGTTCGCAGCTATTGACAATGCTAGGAGAATATGATATAATACATTCAAATGAACGCAAGAAAGGAATGCTGTTATGAGTAAACAAGAAAGAAGCCCCTATTTTAAATTGCTTATCGACCTGTTAAAGACCGTGATTTCCACTTTTCTGTTCTTTCTCCTCTCGAATAATCTTATCCGCGCGATATTTGAGGATGAGCAGAATAGGAGTGTTATCACTCTTGCTCTGGTCATTTCTATCTACTTCTTCTATTTTGCCGCGTTTTATATAATGCACGCAAGGAGGAGTATGGATGATTATTCGCTTAATATGGGCGACAGAAAATATTGCCTCAAGGAAGATTTCAAGGAGATCGTCACGGGCGACGGAAAGAGGCTTGCGATAATTTATGCCGTTCTTGCCGTTATGATGGAACTGATCGCGCGTATCAAGGTCTTAAGATCTCTCTCTGCCGCTTTTTTACCGGTGTTTCCGATCTTTGCGATATCGGATTTTCCCGTGCTGATCGCGCTTATCGGATGGACGATCCTCACTGCAGGTTCAATTATAACCATCGTCTACAGCCACCACCGCGTACACGTACTTAAAGCAAAAGGGAAGCTGTAAAATTGAAACGCCTCGTCCGACAGGACGAGGCGTTTTTACTATAATTGAGATTTTCGCTGAAGCGAAAATTCACCTTCATTTTCCGCAAAGCGGAAATCATCATTCTGCCGCAGGCAGATCATCACTCACGCGAAGCGTGACTATCATTCGGCGTTAGCCGACTTATTTCACGTCCGCGGAGAACAGATGAACCTTATCGATGCCTCTCGTTTCGTCGAATACAACGGTAAGCTTCTTAGCCTTAACGCCGAGGGCGATCTTGCGGAGAGAATTGTGGTTCTCGGTATCGCAGTAGATCTCCTTGCCGTCGGCAAGCACGCGGAAGGACTTGACGAGGGTGTTTGCGACCTTTACGGGAACGAAATCCTTGCCCGTCATAAGCTTCTGCGCGAAGACGCGCATCTTCTTGTTGGGAGTGATCGACTGGCGCGAGAAGTCGGGGTCGAAGACGAGACGGAGCTCGCTCAGTTCCTTTTCCTCGCCGAAGTCAAACTCAAGCGCATCGCCGATATTGAGGGTAGCATAGTTGACGGTCATGTCCTCGTCGGGACGCTCGATACCGTTCTGAAGGAGTGCAAGCTCGGCGTCGTCGAGATTGATCTTTGCCTGCTTTGTAAGCTCGGGGATCTCGCGGACGGTGCCGGGAATGTAGCAGCCTGCGTCGCGGAGCTTATCCTGGAGGGTCTTCATTTTGGTTTCGTAAACGCCGTGGGGAGTTACGCCCTCGTTTACGCAGATCGAAGCGGCGGTACCCATAGCCTGACCGATGAGGGCGCAGGTCGCCATAACTCGAGTCGAGGACATTGCGGCGTGGGTCGCGCTGATGTTTCTGCCCGCGAAGAAGAGGTTGTCAACCTCGTGGCCGTAGAGAACGCGGTAGGGAATGCCATAGGGCGAGGGAGCGGGGTAGAGCTTTGATGCGGGTGCGCCGGTGAGATAGGAACGGAAGCCCGCGGGGTTGTGGTCGTCCATCGGCCAACCGCCGTATGCAACGATGTCCTCGAACTGACCGCCTGCCTCAACGTCGTTCTCGGTGAGAACGTGCGCGCCGATGTAGCGGCGGCTCTCTCTCTTGCCGGGTATGCATCCGACCCACTCGAGAGTCCAGTTGGTGGCGTTATGGTCGCCGTAGTTCTTGACGTGATCCCAGATACCGTACGCGATCTTGATAAGCTCGTCGCGCATTTCCTCGGCGTCGTGGATGCTGTCGTACTCGCCGCCGAGCTCGAGCCACCAGAAGTTGGTCTCGCTCGTGCCGAGCTTGTGGGGACGTGCAAGATATTTTACATCCTGGACCTTAACGCCCGAAACTCCGGTGCTTGCGTCGATGAAGTTGCCGCTTGCATCCTTGATAACGTTGAAGTCATCGTCGGTCTCAAATTTGTATGCCCACTCGGGAGCAACGAAGGGAACGGGTCCGTCGGTCTCACGCGCCTGGATAAGGCAGGACATGCCCATTGTCTTCTTGTCTGCAACTTCCTTGCCCATTGCTTCGCCGTATTCCGAAGCAGCCTCGCGGCCTACGCGCCACTTTGCGCCCGAGATGGGAGCAAGGATCGAGTCGCCCGAGCAGTCTGCAAAGTAGGTAGCTTTAACGGTGTGCCAAGTGTATGTGGTCATCTGCCATGCAGTGACGGAGGTGATGTGCGAAACACCGTCAACTTCGGTCTTGTCCGCGTCACAGCAGGTGGTGTTGAGAAGCAGGGTGATATTCTTTTCAGCCTTGACCTTTGCCCACATTACGTTGTCGAAGGTGGTGGGGATGAGGGTGGGGTTGATGTAGATGTTTTCCTCTTCAAGCTCGGAGATGATACCTGTTTCGCGGTTTTCAAGTCCGTGCGCGCCGCGGACCCACATTCTGATCTCGCTCGATGCGTTACCGCCGAGCACGGGTCTGTCCTGGATAAGAACTACCTTGGTGCCCTCGCGCGCTGCCGCAAGAGCGGCGCAGAGACCTGTGAGACCGCCTCCGATGATGCAAAGGTCGGTGTTGTGTTCAATATGGCGCATGCCATTCGTTTTTACAGTAAGTTCACTCATTTTCGGCTCCTTTAGTCCATAATAATGGTTACTTTGGTATAGAATTCTTTTCTGTCGCGCATCATTTCAAGTGCTTCAACGCAACGCTCAAGGGGATAGCGGTGTGTGATAAGAGCCTCGTAGTCGATAAGATCGCCGTCAGCCATAGCCTTGGCGGTAGCCTCCCAGTCATTGATCTGCTGGTTGTAGGAGGAGTTCCAGGTTCCGCGCAGAGTGATCTCGCGGCGGAGGATCTGGGAATATACGCTCTGGGTGATGGTCATGTCGCGCGCGGGGTTGCCCATGAGGATAACGCGTCCGTGGGGCTTCATCGACTTGATGAGGTTGCAGAGAGCCTGGGGAGCACCCGTGCCCTCAATCGCGCAGTCGCAAAGACCGTCGCGAGCCTCGTCGTATGCCTCAAAGCCGAACTTCTTGGCGAACGCAAGCTTTTCCTCGCTGATGTCAACGACGCGGACGATGCCCGCACCTGCCTTCTTTGCCCAAGCTGCGGCGATAAGACCGATGGGACCCGCGCCCCAGATGACTACGGTGTCGCCAAGCTTAACTTCAAGACGGCGTACAGCCGCGCGTGCGACGGCACCGGGCTCAACGAGCGATGCGCAAGCAAAGGAAAGATCATCGGGAAGAAGAATAAGGTTGCGGATATCAACCGCAAGATATTCTGCAAAAGCGCCGTCGCGGCGGGAACCGTAATAGTCGTAATCCTCGCAGTTAGCGAACTCGCCTACCTGGCAAGGAGCGCATTTGCGGCAGGGGAGGAGGGGGAAGATGGCGGCGCGGCGGCCGACGAGGGATTTGTCCTCGGCGTCAATGATCTCGCCCGCGAACTCGTGTCCGGGAATGGTGGGGAAGTGATATGTACCCTTCTCAAAAACGCGGGGGATATCCGAGCCGCAAACGCCTGCAGCACGGATCCTGAGGAGGACCTCGCCTTCGCCGCGTACGGGCATTGCGACATCTTCGTATCGGAGGTCGCCTACTGCGTGAAGGACACACGCCTTCATGGTTTCGTTACTCATAGATTTATTCTCCTTATGTAATTATGCCTTGCCGTTGCATCCGCAAACGAGAATGCGCTGTTTAACTGCATCGATAACTGCCGCACGTGCTGCAGCACCGTACTTCTTGGGGTCGTATATCTTCTCGTCGGATGCAAGATTCTCACGAACTGCGGCGGTGTAAGCCACACGGAGCTCGGTTGCGAAGTTGACCTTGCAGATACCCTCTGCGATACAGCTCTTTACTGCCTCGGGTGAAAGTCCCGATGCGCCGTGAAGAACGAGGGGGATGGAGCAGCCGTTCTCTTCGAGCTTTTTACGGATAGCGATAAGGCGGGGAACGTCGAGAACTGGAGTGCCGACGTAGAAGCCGTGCGCGGTTCCGATCGCCACTGCGAGAGAGGAAATGCCGGTACGCTTAACGAATTCAGCCGCCTTTTCGGGATCGGTTCCGTTGTCGGCGTCTGCCTCATGATCGTCTTCCTTACCGCCGACCTTGCCGAGCTCTGCCTCGGTGGGAATATCGAATTTATTTGCGATCTCGACTGCCTTTGCGGTGAGCTCGACGTTTTTCTCAAAGTCTTCGCCCGAGCCGTCGAACATCACGGATGTGTAACCGGCAGAAGCGGCAGCCTCGCAGAGCTCGAGGGAGGAGCCGTGGTCGAGATGAACAGCAACCGGAACGGTAGCTTTATCTGCAAGTGCCTTTGCGATGGAGGCAAAGACCTCGGGGGTTGCATACTTTACTGTCGAGGGAGTTGTCTGAAGAATGACGGGGGCGCGGAGCTCTTCTGCCGCCGCAATGATGGCAAGAGCCATTTCCATGTTCTCGAAGTTGAATGCGCCGACGGCATATCCGCCCTTCTGCGCGTCGAGAAGCATCTGTTTGGTGGTAACGTAGGACATTTTTTTACCTCTTTATCTTTTGATTTTTACAAGTCTCTGGATACCCGATTCGAGAAGCTCGGCGAAAGCGTCGATATCCTCGCGGGTGTTATCTTTGCATAAGCTCATACGGATGGTGCAATCCGCATCGGCTTCGGAAAGTCCGAAGGCGACGAGTGCCGAGCTTACGTGGCGGTTCTTGGCGTTTGACGAGCAAGCCGAACCGCTTGAAACGCACACTCCGCCCGCCGAGAGAAGATTGAGCATAGTCTGGCTCTTGATGCGGGGAAGGGTTATGCTTAAAATATGGGGAGCACGAACATCGGGAAGATTAACGGTTGCTCCCGCCGTCTTTGCTTTTTCGATAGCGTAGGATGAAACGTCGAGCAGATGCGCGTAATTGGCATCCATCGAGGATTTTATGATCTCTGCCGCTTTGGCAAATCCAACCGCTCCCGCAAGATTTTCGGTGCCCGAACGAAGACCCTCTTCCTGTCCTCCGCCGAAGATGACGGGACAGAGATAGCGCTTCTTTATCAGCTCTTTCCGCAAAAGAAGAGCTCCAACACCCGCGGGACCGTGAATCTTATGCGCGCTGACGCTGAAAAAGTCGATATTCGCGGCTTTTGGGAGCGGAATACGCATAAATCCCTGCACAGCATCACAATGAATGAGAGCTGCCGGGCAAGCCTTTTTAATTATTTCCGCCGCGCGTTCGACGTCGTATACCGCGCCGGTTTCGTTGTTTACGAGCATAAATGATGCAAGGCAACCGCCTTTTTTAGCTTCACGCTCGATAGCTTCAAGATCGAGCGCACCGCCTTTTGTTGCGATCTTTACGATCTCAAATCCGCGTGACGAGAGTATTTCTGCGGTATTTTCCACCGAAGCGTGCTCCGAATCGGTGATAAGTATACGGCGCGAATCGAGATGGCGTCCTGTGTGTGCCGAGCCGAGGAGCGCGAGATTGTTCGCCTCGCTACCCGAGCCGCAGAAGATAGCCTGCCATTCCGTGGCTTTGAGTCCGGCACATGAGAGAAGCGATGACCTTGCGCTTTCAAGCTTTTTCTTTGCCGCAAGTCCCGCCGAGTGGAGAGATGACGGATTACCGACGTTGTCCCAGATCTCGAGCATTGCCGCACGGACTTCGGGCGCAAGCAGGGTCGTTGCGCTGTTGTCAAGATAGATCATTATTATTTGAAGGTGATATAGGAGATGATGGAGCTTACTTCATCAAGATGTTTGTCATAATTATCTGCAAGCGAGGTGTATGTGAAGATGTAGTAGAAATCATCCTTCATGGTGACAGCCTGCATATAGCGGTAGGTCTGACCGTTCAGAGTGCATTCGTATTCGAAGGTGATGGTTTCTCTGCCCGCAATGGTGATGGGGGCGGTCTCCTCTGCAAGAGCGTCATCGGCTTTTTCTTCCTCAATTACCTTGAAATCGGGAAGAATTGCACCGAGCTCTTCGATAGAGATGTTTTTGTACTCTTCAAGATCATCCATCTCGCCGGGATCGATTACCATACAGGTAAAGGAAACGTTCGAGTAGTCATCCGAGGAGTAGTAAGCGGATGCGGTTCCGCTGGGGGTGTTGTCTACCCAGGACTTGGGAACGTAGAAGTAGAATGCTTCCTTCTCGGTCGCTACGTTCTGGTAGCCGTCGGGAACATCGCTGTCAGCACATCCCGAAAGAACGAGAGGGAGAAGAGAGAGGATGCAGATGAGAAAACAGAGTGTTCTTTTCATTTTTATCAGTCCTTTTTGAAGTTTGCGACGGCATCTGCAGCTGTAAGAATGCCGATCTTGCCGCTTTCGTATGTGAGTCCGCCCTGAAAATAGACGGTATAAGGGGGACGGATGGGACCGTCTGCCGAAAGCTCGACCGAGGAGCCCTGAATGAACGCGCCCGCCGCCATAATGACGGGATCCGAGTAACCGGGCATATCCCAAGGCTCGGGTGTGACGAAGGAGTCGACGGGCGATCCTGCCTGAATTCCGCGGCAGAAAGCGCAGAGAATATCGGGATCGTGGGTGATCACGGTCTGAATTATGTCGTAACGCTTTTCGTTCCATACGGGATAGGTGTCATAGCCCATCTTCTCGAAGATATAAGCCGCGAGGTGCGCTGTCTTGAGCGCGGCGGCTGTCGTGTGGGGAGCGTAGAAAAGTCCCTGGAACATAGTTCTGTTCTGACCGAGGGTCGCGCCGACCTCGCCGCCGGTGCCGACTGTGGTAAGACGGTAGGATGCAAGCTCGACTGCGCGCTCACTTCCCGCGATATAACCGCCCGTCAGCGCCATTCCGCCGCCGGGGTTTTTGATAAGCGAGCCGACAAGCATATCCGCGCGTGGCTCGTATTCCGCGGTAAATTCACCGTAGCAGTTGTCAACGACGACGTAAACACCCGTGCGGATCGCGTGGACCGCATCGTATACCGCGCTTATTTCGTCGGGCGAGAGAGTGCGGCGGTTGAGGTAGCCCTTTGAACGCTGAATGAAGACGACTTTAACGCTTTCGTCTTCTTTTACTTTGTTTACGATAGCTTCGAGATCGAGTCCGCCCTCGGCGGTCATTTCGATCTGTGCGTAGTTTACGCCGAAATCTGCAAGCGAGCCGTCACCCGTCTTTCCCGAAATGCCGATGACGCCGTCAAGGGTATCGTAAGGCTTTCCCGCAACCGAAAGAAGAGTGTCGTTCGGGCGGAGAAGTCCGAAAAGGGCGGTCGAGAGGGCGTGGGTGCCGTTGACGAAATTGTGGCGTACGAGAGCGGCCTCGGTGCCGAAAACGTGACTCCAGACGCGGTCAAGAACCTCGCGTCCGCGATCATCGTAGCCGTAGCCCGTGGTCGAGCCGAAGCAAGCGTCACTGACTCTCTCCTCTCGGAAGGCGTCAAGCACGCGGCAGGTGCCGATATAGGAAACGCGGTCGATCTCGGCGAAGATATCCGACAGCGCCGCCTCCGCCTCGCGGGCGAGGGCAAGTGTTTTATCCGAAAAAGTCATTTTGTACCTTTAATTACTGTTTTGTAGAAAAATTGTTCAAGCCGATCGCTTCCGTCACTTGAAATGAATTCGACGGTGCCGATCTTTCTTGCGAGTGAGTTCAGCGAAAGTTCTTCAAGCAGAGATTTGGTGCGACGTGCCGTACCGTCCGAACCGTCGAAGATCTGCACGTTTTCACCTGCGGCACGCTTGATCTCATCGCGCGCGAGGGGGTAGTGCGTACATCCGAGAACGATGCCGTCGAAGCCGTTTTCTCTGTACGGTGAGAAGACCGAGGTCATATAATCTTCGATTTCGTCCGATGATGCACCGTTTTCGATCAGATACGCAAGCTGATGGCAAGGAACTCCGATAAACTCGCATCCTTCGCCCGAATTTGCTCGCAGAAGTGCGGCAAAGCGGCTTTCACTGACTGTGACGGGCGTTGCGAGTACCAGAACTCGTTTACATCCCGCTTCTCTTGCGGGTTTTACTGCAGGTTCGATGCCGATGATGGGAAGATCTGGGTAAGCCGCGCGCAGGGGTTCAATGGCAACTGCAGTTGCCGTATTGCAGGCAACGACTATTGCCTTGCACCCGCGCGAGATAAGATCGTTGAATATGCCCTTGGAAATATCAAGGATCTCCTCGTGACTTTTGGCACCGTAGGGGGCGTTTGCGCGGTCGCCGTAATATATGAAGTCCTCGTTCGGGAGAAGTCGGCGGAGGTCAAAAAGAAGTGAAAGTCCGCCGACTCCCGAATCGAAAACTCCGATGGGAGAAGAATTCATCAGAGGGTGGGATCAAGCGCGAATGCGAGCGCGAGATCGGTGCAAGCGGTAACGTCGCGGAGGTCGATCATTTCAACACCCGAGTGGATATAACGGCTGGGGATAGAAATGCATCCCGCATATGCGCCGATACCTGCCGCCTGGAGTACGCTCGTGTCGGTTCCGCCGTAAAGAAGGATCTCGTTCTGCGCGGTGATCTTATTTTCCTTTGCAAGCTTCTGAAGCTTGGAAACTACCTCGCCCGAACAGATAACGGAGCCGTCCTTGATCTTGATAGCCGCGCCGCCGCCGAGCTTGACTGCCATGGGCTTTGCGCCCTGCGAGTCGCCGGTACCGGTAACGTCAAAGGCAAGCGCGATGTCGGGAGCGATCGAGAATCCTGCGGGACGTGCGCCGCGGCATCCGACTTCTTCCTGGACCGAGAATACGTAGTACATATCGTGGGGGCAGTTGTCCGCGAGCTTCTTAGCAACCTCGATCATAATGGCACAGCCGATACGGTCATCGATGGGACGGCCTACAGCGCGGTTTGCGCCGAGCTTCGAGAGATTGTGAGCAAGAGAGAAGCAATCGCCGATCTTTACCTTGCGTGCGGCTTCCTTTGCGGAGGTAGCGCCGATGTCAACAACGCACTTGTCAGCCGCAAGCTCGGATGCCTTCGCGCCCGATTCGGGAACGAGGATACCCTTTTCGCCGTTTGCGAAAACGACGTGGCTGAATGCGGCGGCAACGAAATTGATGCCTCCGATGGGAGCAAAGCGGATGAAGCCGTTTTCTTCAATATAGGTCACGATGAAGCCGATCTCGTCCATATGAGCGCAGTAAAGGAGCTTCCTCCGCTCACCGTCGGGGAGATTGCCGTACTTGATAGCGATGAGGTTGCCGAGAGCATCTGTATAGGTTTCATCAACGAAAGGAGCTACTTCCTTTTCGAGGAGAGCCGCGATCTGTTTTTCATTACCCGAAACGCCGGGGCAGCATACAACTTTCTTAATAAGAGAATACATTTATATTTCCTCCGAGATCATCAAAATTGGTAAGATGTGAGAATTGCGTAAACGTGCGACTTGATCGATTCAAAGTCCTTGATGGAGATTACGCAGGAAGCCGAATGGAGATAGCGCGTGGGAGCGGAGATTGCGAGTGTACGTGTGCCGTCTGCCGCCTTGTGGATGTGGCCTGCATCGTTGCCGCCCGAAACGTAGCGCTTGATCTGCGCGGGGATTCCGTTCTCCTCGGCGATCTTCATAGCGCCGTCAACGAAATCGCGGTTGTAGATGGTGGATCGGTCCATGAGGGAAACGACTCCGCCGTTTCCGACCTCGGCTACTCTCGAGTTCTTGGGAACGTCGGGAAGGTCTGCGATAGCGGTGGTTTCAAGAACGATCGCGTAATCGGGTCTGAAGCGGTGAGCAGCCGCGGTCGCGCCCGAAATACCGATCTCCTCGCGAACGGTGAATGCGCATACGAGGTCGAAGGGAAGTTCGATGTTTTCTGCCTTGAGTCTGCGGAGGATCTCGATCATAACGACGCATCCGAGACGGTCGTCGAGTGCCTTGCACTTTGCATAGCCGTCGTTCTCTCCGAAAATGACGAATTCGGAATCGAATGTTCCGCTGTCTCCGCGCGAAAGAACGCTTTCGGCATCCTCTCTCGAGGTCGCGCCGATGTCAACATACATATCGTTCGCCTTGGTCGCGTTCTTGCGCTCCTCGGCAGACTGATGGTGGATCGCCTTCGACGCGATAACACCGCTTACGTCGCCGTCCTTGCCGCGGAAGGTAACCTTTCTGCCGCAGAGAACGCGGGGGTCGATACCGCCGAGGCATCCGAATCGGATGTAACCTTCGCCGTCAATATCTTTGATGATGAAGCCGACTTCGTCCATATGAGCCGAGAGCATAACAGTCTGAACGGGGTGAGCGTTCGCGCGCTTAACGGCAAACACGTTGCTCATTCTGTCGCGGATGATCTCGACGTCGGTGCCTTCAAGCTGACGGACGATCTCGTCGGCAACTTCTTCCTCGGATCCGGTGGGACCGAAGAGAAGAGAAAGGTGCTTTAATAATTCAAGTCCTTCAAGGATCTTAGTTTCACTCATTGGGACATACCTCCTTTTCGATCTCGGAGCTTGTGACGAAGAGGGCGATAAGGTCGCGCATTGCAGCCGCATCGTTCATCGAGATGACCTCGTTCGAGGTGTGCATGCTGCGGAGGGGAAGACCGATGTCAACGGTGGGGATACCGTTGCGCACAAGGTTTACTACCATTGTGTTGGTGCCGGTTCCGCCCGCGGTGATCGCCATCTGGTGCTTGATCTCCTTTTCGTCGGCAAGCCGGCGGAGCAGCTTGGTCAGACGCTTGTCGGTGATGGGACCCGTCGAGATCGAGGGACCGCCGTCAAGCGGAACGGTCTCGCTCTTCTTGGTGTCGGGCGTGGTGCCGAGGTCAACGTCTGCAACGATAGCGCAAACGGGATTGATCTCGTATGCGCCGGTCTGCGCTCCCGACATGAATCCGCCCGCTTCCTCGTAGTTGGAAAGCTGAACGTAAACGTCGCCCCAGAGCTCGTCCGCGGGGGTCTCGGCTACCGCCGCGATAGCGCAGGCGGCGCAAGCCTTGTCGTCAAATCCCTTGCCCGCGATCTTGTTGTTGCGGAGCTTGGTGTAGACGGGACGGAAGCCGATGGGAGTTCCGATCGAAACGTATTTTTCGAGTTCTTCCTTGGAGTACCCCGTGTCGATGAGAAGCTCGGTGATCTCGCGGAGCTTGCCCGACTCGCCCGGCTTCTGGAGGTGGGGAGGAGTTGAGCCTACGACGCCGTAGATCTCGCGTCCCTCACCGTATATGATGACCTCACTTGCCTGGAGGATACGGGTGTCCATTCCGCCGATCGAGGTGACGGTAAGAAAGCCGTTTTCCTTGATGTCGGTAACGATCATACCGATCTCGTCAAAGTGAGCGTCAACGAGAATTTTCTGTGCGTTTTCCTTTCCGCAGCGGCGGATGAGGTGATAACAGCCGAGGCGCGTTTCGCGTATCTCGTCAAAATAAGGGGATACGATCTCGAGGAGCTTATCCTTCGAGTATCTCGTATGTCCCGTGACCGACATCAGCGATGCCAGTGACAGAGTAAGCTCTGTCAGGTCGATCTTGTGTTCCATTGTATTTTCTTCCTTTCGGATTTATAAATTCTTAACCAATTCTCTGAAAACCTCGCCGCGCTCGGCAAAGTTCTTGAATTTGTCAAATGAGGTTGCGGCGGGGGAGAGAACTACCGCACTCCCCGCGGGAGTTACCGATTCAGCAAGTTTAACGCAAGCGGCGAAATCCTCTTCTTTGAAAATTTTCAGTTCCGAATTCGGATATTCGGATGCGACGGACGCGAGTGTTTCGCTGACTTCGTCGAGTGTTTCGCCCGTCAGAATGACTGCACCCGCACGGAGATAAAGCTCACGCGCAAGTCCGTCGTAGGGCGTTTTCTTGCCGCGTCCGCCGATGATAAGGGTCGGCTTGTTATTAAAGGTCGAGAGAGCCGCGATCGTTCGCGTGGGGCTCGAGTCGATCGAGCTGTTGTAGTATTTTACGCCGTCTTTTTCACGGACGAGTTCAAGTCGGTGTGCCACACCGCCGAACGTTTTTGCAACGTTGACTACCGCGTCCTTTTCGGCAATTTCGTATGTCAGCGCGATGGCGGTCATATAATTTTCTATATTGTGCACGCCGGGGAGTTTGATATCGGATGCTGTGAGAAGTTCTTCTTCGATCTCGCCATCCGAGAGGATGATCTTACCGTCCGAGAGGAAGATCGCTTTTGCCTTGATGTCGCCGCAGATTTCATCGTAAGAACTTCTGTATGCCGAGAAGAGGATCTTGTCGGTATCCTTCTTTTCGGCAAGAGAACGGCAATAGGCATCTGCCGCATTCAGTACAAGGCGTGCGGTGTTTTTACCGCAGACGTTATATTTCGCCTCGGCATATTCGTTCATATCGATATGCCAGTTGAGATGGTTGGGCGTGATGTTGGTGACGGCGGCACTCGTTGCTCGCGAATCCATCGTCATAAGCTGGAAGCTTGAAAGCTCGAGCACGCAGATATCGTTTTCACCTATCTCGTCAAGGAGAGGGAAGAGGGGTGTGCCGATATTTCCGCCGAGATATACCTTGCCGCCTTTGTAACCCTCTTTGAGAATGAGGCTTGTGAGGGTCGAGGTCGTCGTTTTACCGTCGCTTCCCGTGATCGCGATTATGCGCGCGGGAGTGTGCTCGCAGAAGAATTCGACCTCCGATGTGAGAACGGCTCCCGATTCGATGGCGGGGGTGAGGTCGCCCGCGTCGGGTCTGATTCCGGGGGAACGGAATATCACCGCGTGGCTCGTGTCGCAGGTGAAATCCTTCGTCGGCTCGATCCCGCATTCAAACTTTACGCCCGCCGCGGCAAATTCTTTTGCCGTGTCGCCAAGATCGTCAAAAGCTTTCATATCACGGACGGTGAGCGATGCGCCCATTCCCGCACAGATAAACTCACGGGCAACGGGGATGTTCGAAACGCCGAAACCAAGGAGGATTATATTCTTATCCGAAAATTTTTCGCGAAGAAGACTGTGTAACATAAGCTACCCCTAAATAATTAAAATCATACAATCTATATTATATAATATAATTGCAAAATGTGCAACACTTTTGAGCAAAAAAGATTAAAATTTAACAAAAAATCAATAGCTTTTTGCGCTTTTCTCTTGACACGGAACAAATGTTCTGATATAATGTAAAGGAACGTTTGTTCTAAATGAAGTGAAAGGGGCATTTTGATGAAAGACAGATGCATATTGCATATTGATATGAATAACTTTTTTGCAACGGTTGAATGCCGCGGAAGGGAAGATCTTGTCGGCAAACCGGTTGCCGTAGGAGGGGACGCGGAGGCTCGGCACGGTATCATTCTGGCGAAGAATTACGAGGCGAAATCATACGGTATACGCACGGGAGAGAGTATTCTCGAGGCGAGGAGAAAATGCCCGAAGCTCGTTATTCTGCCGCCGCATTACGATGAATACGTGAAGGTCTCCCGCGCCGCGCGGAGGATATATTCGGACTACACCGATCTCATCGAATCCTTCGGCATCGACGAGTGCTGGATAGACGTCACCGACAGCGAATACCTTTTCGGCGGCGGGGTTAAGATCGCGGATGAGATACGCGAAAGGATCAAGTGTGAGCTTGGCGTGACGGTGTCGATCGGAGTGTCGTTTAACAAGATATTTGCCAAACTCGGAAGCGATCTCAAAAAGCCGGATGCCACCACATTGATCTCCCGCGAAAATTTCAGAACTCTGGTCTGGAGCCTCCCCGCCGAGGAGCTCCTTTTCGTCGGCAGATCGACGAAAAGACGGCTCAATACCCTTGGGATATTTACTATCGGCGAGCTTGCAAATGCCGAGTGCGATCTGCTTTCGCGTTTTCTGGGCAAGAATGGAATAATGCTCCAAAATTTTGCTCTTGGCAGGGACAGCGCTCCCGTTTTGCAAAAAGATACCTTTTATGCGGTTAAAAGCGTGGGAAACAGCACCACGACGCCGCGTGACCTTTCCACTCAGCGTGAAGCGGAGATCGTTTTTGCCGTGCTGTGCGAGAGCGTTGCCGTGCGCCTGCGCGGTGAGGGCAAAAAGTGCCGCACGGTCAGCATTTCTGTCCGCTCGAGCGATCTTTCCTGGTGCTCCAAACAATGCCGCGTTGAGCCGACGTATTCCGAGCGCGAAATATACCGCGCCGCGATGGAGCTTTACGGAACGCTCGGAAATGGTAAAACGGTACGCTCACTCGGAGTATGCGGGGCGGATCTTTGTCCCGAAAGGGATGAGCAGATATCAATATTCGACGGAGAGACCGTTGGCCGTGCACGTCTTGAAGTCCTTGAAAAGACAACGGACAGTATACGCAACAGATTCGGCAAATACGCCATTCGCCGTGGACTTATGTTTGAGGACAGAACTCTTTCGGGTTTTGCGCCCCATGAGGATCATACCGTTCATCCGATAGCACTGCGCACAAAATAAAACTATTGACAAAAGTTATTATAAGTGCTATAATTAAATTATTGCAATATATTTATTTCAATTTCAAAGGAGAAATGATATGAACAAGATGAAAACCCTGCTGATCGTTGCTCTGGCGGCGATCGTAGCAATCGGCGGCGTTGGTATCGGAATCGGTATCTTCATGAACCGCCCGAAAATCGTAATGCAGACTTCGGTGCAGAATCTGCTCACGGATGCTTTTGCAAGAGATGAATTCAACACGGTGACAGAGCTTCTCGAAAGCGGATCTTTCGAGGTGATCATGTCGGCTGAAGGCGAAGGACAAGAGTTTGCTCTTGAGTATAAGGAATACTTCGGCTTGAAGAGCTACCAGACCTACATAGAGAAGGTCAAGCTCAAGGTAAATGATTTTGCCGTTGAGGGCAGCGCTTACGTCGGCGATGATTATATGTACGTTTCCGCTCCCTCGCTCTACAACAGCCCCATAGGTATTGCTCGCGGAAAGACCGAAAAGGAATTTGCCGATTCGCTCTTTGCTTTTGAGTCGGGAACCGAGTATGAATTCGATCAGGAAATCTCGGATGTTATCACCGTATTTTGCCGTATCTACGACGATGCGAAGGATAAGGAAGCCGTTGAGGATATCAATGAGCTTTTTGAATCTTACGTCAAGACCCTGATGGATTCGATCAGCAAGCACGCTGATATCGAAAAGGAAAACGACAGCATCAAGATCCACGGTGACAGAGTCAACGCAAGAATAATCACCGTCGAGGTCGATGCCGAGTGCATGTATAACGTCCTTTGCGACCTTTACGATGAACTCAAAGACGATAAGAGAATTCCCAAGCTTATCAAGAAGTATGGTAAGCTTGCTGATGAATACGTTGCGGATACCTCTCTTGAGGGTATGATCCAGGCGGGTCTCGGCGAGGACGAGGATGACGATCTTACCGATATCCTCCTTGAAGCTTACGACGATATACTTGACGATATGGACAATATGGTCGACGATGCGGAAGACGCGCTTGAAGACGACGGCTCCAAGATCGTTGTTGAAATGGCAACCAAGAAGTCTTCCTCCACTCTCATGGCTCTCAACGTAGCCGTTAAGGCTGACGGAGAGAAGATGGAGGTGTTTGACGTTCAGATCGGTAAGGGCGGCATCAAGAATACCGAAAAGCTCACCGTTGAGGTTATGCAGGAATTCGTTGCCGAATTTGCGGTTAAGCAGGATGATAAGGACGCTTATAAGTGCGAGTTCGTTATCGAGGAATCGGGCGAGGAATATGCAAACATATTCGCGAAGATCGACCGCGCGGGCGGAAAATTCTCCTTCGGTGCAAGCCATGAGGGTGAGAGCTTCGAATTCACCGGTAAATACGATAAGTCCGGCAAGAAGCATACCTTCGAATTCAAGGATGCGGTGTTTACCGCTTCAAACGGCGAAACTGTTTCTCTGGCGGAGACGTGGCTTGAGAGCACGCTTGACGCAGACCTGGATATCGAACTTGAGTTCAAGTTGATCATTTGCGAAAACGACAAGCCGAAGCCCATTGCCAAGAGTAAGCTCAAGTCTGCATTCACTCTCGAGGAGGAAGATTTTGACGAGATCAAGATCGCCTTCGAAGAGCTTGAGGCAGAGTTTGCAAATGCATTTGAAGCTGCCATTGAGGAGTCTGAACCCACTCCTGAAGAAACAGCGGTATATGAAGGTCAGTAAAAACAACAAAATAACCGCGGTCGGCAAATGCCGACCGCGGTT
>JAZSLM010000023.1:0-13674 GCA_045535375.1 Eubacteriales bacterium | reverse complement strand
TTGGAGATGAAATCGATGGACTCGCGGATGATGGGGTCGTTCTCGTAGTAGTCGCGGGAACGGTAGCTCTTCTGCTTCTCGATGACCTCTTCCTTGGTGAGGCCGAAGAGAACGAAGTTGTCGGCGCCTGCGGCATCGAGGATCTCGATGTTTGCGCCGTCGAGGGTACCGATGGTCAGCGCGCCGTTGAGCATAAGCTTCATACAGCCCGTACCGCTCGCCTCTTTACCTGCAAGCGAGATCTGCTGGCTGATCTCCGCGGCGGGGATAAGGCATTCAGCCGCGCTTACGTTGTAATCCTCAAGGAAGAGAACGCGGAGTTTTTCGTTTACACGGGGATCCTTTTCAAGCTCCTGTCCGAGCTTGCAGATAAGCTGGATGATGCGCTTTGCCATTTGATATCCCGGTGCCGCCTTTGCACCGAAGATATAGGTTCTGGGATAGAACTCGGCGTTCGGGTTATCGCAGATATCAAGATAATTGCCGATGATGTTGAGCACGTTGAGAAGCTGGCGCTTATACTCGTGCAGACGCTTGATCTGAACGTCGAATACGGAATGGGTGTCGAGTCCCTTGCCGGTACGGCTCTCGATGAAATTCGAGAACTCGATCTTATTTTCATGCTTGATTCCGCGCAGTCTGTCAAGAACTGCGGTATCATTTTCATACTTCATAAGATTTGCAAGCTCTACGGGATTCTTGCGGTAACCCGTGCCGATAGTTTCATCGAGAAGATTTGCAAGTCCGGGCGAGGAATAGCACATCCAGCGGCGGTGCGCAACACCGTTCGTTACGTTGGTAAAGCGCTCGGGATACATCTGATAGAAATCCTTGAAGATGGTGTCAACAAGGATCTGCGAATGGAGCTTCGAGACGCCGTTGATGTGGTGAGAACCTACAACTGCGAGGTTTGCCATACGGACGGAACCATTGCAGAGAATGCTCATATTGGTGATCTTCTGCCAGTTGCCGGGGAATCTGTTCCAAGCCTCGCGGCAGAAGCGCTCGTTGATCTCCTTGATGATCGAATGGATACGGGGCAGACGGAAGGAGAAAAGACTCTCGTTCCATGTTTCAAGTGCCTCGGGCATTACCGTATGGTTGGTGTAGGACATCGTGCGTGTGGTGATATCCCAAGCCTGATCCCAGGAGAAGCAATAATCGTCGATAAGGATCCTCATAAGCTCGGGCACGCAGAGCGCGGGATGGGTATCGTTGATGTGGATGGCTACTTTATCGGCGAGATTGTCGATTCTGCCGTAAACCGCCATATGATCGCGGATGATACTCTGGATCGATGCCGAACAGAGGAAATACTGCTGTGTCAGACGGAGAAGTTTACCCTCGGTGTGGTTATCCGAAGGATAAAGAACCTTTGAAATGATCTCCGCTGAGCTCGACTCCTCGACCGCGCGGGTGTACTGACCCTGCGTGAAGAGGCCCATATTGAAGGTGCGAACGTCGCGCGCCTTCCAGAGGCGCAGACGGTTGACGGCTTCGCTGTCGCCGCCCGAGATCATCATATCGTAAGGAACCGCTTCAACGTCCTCGGTATCCTCATAAATGATCTCAAGCTTGCCGTCCCTCCATTCCTCGCGGATCTTACCGCCGAGACGGACGGTGAATACGCGGTCGGTTCTCGGAACGAGCCATACCTCGCCTCCGGGAAGCCAATCGTCGGGAAGCTCGATCTGCAGACCGTCGATTATCTTCTGCTTGAAAAGACCGTATTCGTAGCAGATCGAAAATCCGGTTGCGGGGTAATCGAGCGAGGTCAGCGAGTCCATAAAGCATGCGGCAAGTCTACCGAGACCGCCGTTGCCGAGACCGGCATCGGGCTCGCACTCATAAAGATCGTCAAGGGCAAAGCCCATTCCCTTGAGTGCGCTCTTATACTCTTCCGAAAGTCCGAGGTTACAGAGATTGGTCTTGAGAGATCTGCCAAGCAGAAACTCCATGCACATGTAATACACGCGCTTTCCGCTCTCTTTGTTAGTTCTCGCCTTAAATTCTGAACGCTTTTCGGCAAGAATATCCTTTACCGTCTGAGCGACCGCCTTATACATCTGTTCTCTCGACGCATCGGCGGCGGTGGTGCCGAAGAGCCTTGATAATTTTTGTTCGATATTTGCTTTAACTTCCTGTGCGTTAGGGGTGAAATTCACTTTTACTTCCTCCGGTAATGCTCTCCTGTATATCACGGCAGATTTGCGTAGAGTTCGATGTATTTATCTGCGGATGCCGCCCAGGAGAAATCGACTGTCATTATCTTTTCGACAAATGCTTTGCGTTTTTCGCCATTTTTCCAGAGCGCAACGGCGGCAAGAGTGCGCTCGTAAAGCTCGCCTGCGGTATACCCCGCAAAGGTGAAGCCGTTTCCGTGCATTGCGCCTTCCTCATCCTCCCAATAGGGCAGGATGGAGTCGGCAAGTCCTCCCGTTTCACGGACAACGGGAATCGCGCCGTAGCGCGAAGCGATCATCTGCGAAAGTCCGCAGGGTTCGCTCTTCGAGGGCATCATAAAGATATCAGCGGCGGCATAGATCTTCTTTGAAAGATCGCGGTCATAGGTAATGAGCGCGCGAACCTTCTCGGGGTACTCTGCCTCAAGCTGCTTGAAGAATTCCTCGTATCTCGCCTCGCCCTTGCCGAGAACGACAAGCTGTGCTCCGCTTTCGTCAAGGATGCCGCGCATAGCCTCTGCTACGATATCAAGACCCTTGTGCGAAGCCAGTCGGGTGATAAGCGCTATGACGGGTGTTCCCATTTCATCCGCAAGATTAAGATCTGCACGAAGCGCGGAACGGCAAACGTCCTTGCCTCCGCGGCGCTTGGGGCTGTAGTGCTTCGGCAGAACGGGGTCGGTCCAAGGGTTATAATACGAGTAATCAATACCGTTAAGAATACCTGAAACCTTAGCGGCATTCGCGCGGAGAATGTGATAAAGTCCGTGCGAATATTCGGGGGACATGATCTCGTCGGCGTATCTGGGGCTGACGGTGGTGACAGCCTCGGCACACTCGATCGCGCCCTTCATAAGATTGGTGCAGCCGTCATATTCAACTACATCGCGATCCTCATCCGAAAGCGCGAAAACGTCGCCGAGAATATAGAAATCGTATTTGCCCTGATATTCGATATTGTGGATGGTGAATACGCGGCGGATAGCGGCGTATCTTTCATCATCCGCATACTTCTGACGGAGATAGATAACCGAGAGAGCCGCCTGCCAGTCGTGGGCATGCAGGATATCGGGGAAAAATCCGATCTCGGGGAGCATCTCGAGCACTGCGGTGCAGAAGAATGCGTATCTTTCGCCGTCGTCGAACTGACCGTAAAGTCCCTCGCGGGCGAAATAATATTCGTTATCAATAAAGTAATAGGTTACCTTATCCTTTTGGAGGCTGTAAACGCCGCAATACTGCCGGCGCCACGCAAGATACGCGGTAAACTCAGCCTCTTTTTTCATTTCGGCGCGGTATTTCTCACCGACGGCGGAATAAAGCGGCATAACGACTCTGACGTCGACTCCCTTGGAGGCAAGAGCCGTGGGGAGCGAGCCGAGAACGTCGCCGAGTCCGCCCGTAGCTGCAAAAGGCATAACCTCCGCGCCTACGAAAAGAATACTTTTTTTCATCTCAATATTAAATCCTTTTTAACTTAATACTAAACCATAACACCCTTGCCGATGTAGAAGGGCATAGACTCGTGTCCCGAAAGGTTGCGGCCGTCGCGGATGACGGTATTCTTATCGGTGATAACGCAGTTGAGGTTTACGTTCTGACCGACATAGGTATCCTGAAGAAGGATCGAATTGCGGACAACGGTGCCCTTGCCGACCTTGACTCCTCTGAATATCACGCAGTTTTCAACCTCGCCCTCGATCACGCAGCCGTCCGCAACGATCGAATTCGAAACCTTTGCGCTTGCAGCATAAGATGTGGGAGCAGAGTTACGAACCTTTGTGAATACGGGTCTGTCCTGGCTTTCGAAGAGCTCTTCCCTTACCTCGGATTCAAGAAGCTTCATGGAAGTTTCGAAATATCCGGGGAGATTGTTGATAAGCGAATAGAAACCGTCGAAGCGGTAAGCGCGGAAATCAGCCTTGCCGACGTTCTTTGCGATGATATCGCGGAAGAAGCTGGTGTAGCCGTGAGCCGCCGCGTCGTTGAGCACGGTGATAAGGTAACGGCGGGTGATGACCATGATATTGGTGCTCACATTGAATGCGCCCTTGACGTCCGAGCTGTATTCAGCCGCGTCGATGATCTTGTCGTTTTCGTCGAGAACGAGAACAGAATGGCGCTCGGCGTTGTAATTGCCGCCCGAAACTCGCTTGGTAACCACGGTAATATCCGCGCCGGTCTCCTCGTGGCGTTCAAGGACCTTTGAGAGATCGATATTGCAGATAGTGTCACAGTCGGAAAGGACGAGAACGTCCTCGGTGCATCTCGAAATGAAGTTTGTTACTCCGAGAAGAGCTTCCAGACGTGTGTTATAAAGCGAGCTCGGTGCTTTCGCATCATATGCGGTAATGAAAGGAGGAAGGATCTTGATACCGCCCGAACGGCGAGCCAGATCCCAGTCCTTACCCGTACCGATATGATCGAGAAGCGACTGATAGTTATAGTGAGTGATGATGCCGACCTTCGAGATCCCCGAATTTACCATATTGGAAAGAGGGAAATCGATCAGTCTGTATCTGCCGCCGAAGGGCACGCTTGCCATTGTGCGCAGACGGGTAAGCTCGGGCAAACATTCATCGTGTATGTTCGAAAAAATAAGTCCTGCTGCTGTCATAACGTTTTCCTCCTAATTATTCGGGATTGATCATAGCGCCGGGTTCGATGACCGCGCCGTCTTTGACCTTGATATCGGCGCCGATAACAGCGATCTCGCCGCCCTTCGGTCCGCCTACCTTGGCATTCTTGCCGATACTTACGCGGGCATCGATAATGGAATATTCAACGGTTACGCCCTCACCGATAGTTACGTCTTCCATAATTACAGAATCGATTACCGACGCGCCTTCCAAGACGGTTACGCCGGGGCCGAGAACCGAGCCGCGGACGGTGCCATAGATCTTACATCCCTCGGTGATACTCGAGTTATCAACTATACCCTTTTCGCCGACGTACTGGGGAGCACGGGCAAAATGACGCGCATAGATACGCCACTTTTCGTCGTTGAGCCTGAGGGCGGGATCGTTTCCGAGCATATCCATATTCGCCTCCCAAAGAGAGGAAATAGTTCCAACGTCCTTCCAATATCCCTCAAAGGAATACGCATACATCTTCTCGCCTGCGGCAAGCATATTGGGAATGATATTCTTACCAAAGTCGTTGTTCGAGTTCTCATCTGCTTCGTCTGCAATAAGATACTCGGAAAGCTTCTTCTTGTTGAAGATATAAATACCCATGGAAGCGCGGGTGGAGTCGGGATTCTTCGGCTTTTCGGAGAACTTCCAGATCTTGCCGTCTTCGTATGCGCTCATGATACCGAATCGGCTCGCCTCCTCGAGGGGCACGTCGATGCAGGCAATGGTACAGTCCGCGCCGCGCCTCTTGTGGAAAGCGAGCATTGCGGCATAGTCCATCTTGTAGATATGGTCGCCCGAGAGGATGAGTACGTAATCGGGATCGTACTGATCGATGAACTGAAGATTCTGGTATATAGCGTTTGCGGTGCCCTTATACCAGTCAGCCTTTTCCTTTCCCTGATAAGGAGGCAGGATCTTCACGCCGCCGTATGTGCGGTCGAGGTCCCAGGGCAGACCGTTGCCGATGTAATCGTTTAAGAGCAGAGGTTGATACTGCGTAAGCACACCGACGGTATCAATACCCGAGTTTACGCAGTTTGAAAGAGTAAAATCGATGATGCGGTATTTTCCGCCGAAGGATACCGCGGGTTTTGCAAGGCGGGTGGTAAGCGCGTAAAGACGGCTTCCCTGTCCGCCCGCAAGGAGCATGGCTACACATTCTTTTTTCTTGAACATTGCTTTTTGTTCCTCCCTTTGGGATTTATATTAGCGACTTCGCAAGTCGAATTGGGTACTGCGCGTTTGATTTCTTTTTCGAGTCTGAAAATATGAGCCGCGTGGGGCGCAACTCTGATCGAGAGCGACTCTTCTCTCTTGTGCATCGGTATTTCCTCGCTTCGAAGGATTTCGTCGTGAGTAACTCCTCCGCCGCCGTATTCCAGTCGGTCGGATGAAAAGACTTCCTTCCATTCGCCCGGGATCGGAACGCCGAAGCGATATTCGGGGAAATAAACGGGGCTGAAATTGATGACTGCAATCAATCTTCCCTCTCCGTCCGAACGGGAAACCACTATGATATTCTGATCGGCATTGTCAGCATCGATCCACTCAAATCCGTCCCATCCGAGATCGCGTTTCCACAACTCGGGTGAAGAAAGATAAAGGTGATTAAGATCCGCGGTAAAACGCTGGAATTTCGCGTGCATCTCATAATCAAGCATGAACCATTCAAGGCTTTCCTCATAAGCCCACTCGCGGAAGGGCGCGTATTCGGTGCCCATAAAGAGCAGCTTCTTGCCCGGGTGCATCATCATCCAGCAAAGTCCTCCGCGCGCGCCCGCGAACTTGTTCCAGTAGTCGCCGGGGTGGCGGTCAAGATAGGACTTTTTGCCGTGAACGACCTCGTCGTGCGAGATCGGGAGCATATATTTCTCGCCGAAAGAGTAAAGAAGCGAGAAAGTGAGTTTATCGTGGTGGTATTTGCGGAAGATGGGCTCGGTTTCGGCATAGGAAAGATTGTCGTTCATCCAACCCATGTTCCACTTGTAGGTAAACCCGAGAGCGTCGTCGCCCTCGCCCGTGATATTTATCGCGGCTGCGGATTCCTCGGCGATCATCATAAGCTCGGGATAAGCGCCCGCAAGATGGGCATTCAGCTTTTTGAAAAATGCGATTGCCTCAAGACAGCGGTTGTCGCCGTATACGTTCGGAACCCACTCGTCGGGTCGCCTGTCGTAGTCGAGATAGAGCATCGAGGCAACGGCATCAACTCGCAAGCCGTCAACGTGGAATACCTCCGCCCAATACGTCGCGTTTGAAACGAGGAAGGATTGCACCTCGGGACGTCCAACGTCAAAGCGTCTGGTTCCCCAACCCGCATGCTCGATGCGGTCGTACCCCTGATACTCGTAAAGAGGCTGTCCGTCGAATTCGTAAAGGCCGTGAGCGTCCTTCGGGAAATGCGCGGGTACCCAGTCAAGGATGATCCCGATCCCCGCACAGTGCGCCGCATCAACAAAAGCGCAGAATTCCTCGGGCGTGCCGTAGCGCGAGGTAGGAGCGTAATAACCCGTAACCTGATACCCCCACGAGCCGTCGAAGGGATGCTCCGCGACGGGCATCAGCTCAATGTGGGTATATCCCATCTGCTTTGCGTAGGGTATCAGCTCGTCCGCAAGCTCGGTGTATGAATAATAGGATTCATCTTCGTGGCGTTTCCACGAACCGAGATGGACCTCGTAGACGTTGATCGGACGGTCATACTTTCTCGCATTCGGACGGAAGGACATCCAACCGCCGTCATTCCATTCATATGAAAAGGCACTGTGATCTATGACCGACGCGGTTGCGGGAGGCTGTTCAGCATATATGGCATATGGATCGGCTTTCATTACTTCCCTTCCATCCGCCGTTCTGATACGATATTTATAGCGCGTTCCGCGCGGCAATATATCGGTAAATATCTCCCATATACCGCCCTCAGTGATGCGCGCCATCGGTAGTCCCGCGCCCCAATTGTCAAAATCTCCGCAAAGAGAAACTGCTTGTGCGTTAGGCGCCCAGACGCGGAAGGACATCTTACCGTCCTCGATATGCGGGCCGAAATATTCGTATGCTTTGTAATTCGTTCCCTGATGGAAATAATAAGCCGCAAGCTCGCCCGCCATAGCACATTCCTCTCCGTTTTCCGTCCATTTTTTGTAATAAATATTATATATAATAATATTATACTACATTTACGAGGGCAAAGTCAACCCTCTTGGATTTATTATATTATAAAAAAGTTCGTTTTATTCCCAAATCGGGACAAAAAAAGCGCCGTTCCGGAAACAGAACGGCGCTTAATATGTCATCCTTGCTTATTCTTGTAAAACGCAAGGACCTTTTGTCTTGTTACGATGCCGATGAAGGCACCGCTGTCGTCCGTGACGGGAAGGAAGTTGTGCGACATAAGCTGCTCGACTATCTCGGGAGCCTTCGCCGTGATCTTAACGGGCGGATTGCGGTCGGGCTTCAGGATGTCAAGAATATGGAGATCCTCGCAGTCCTCTATACTCGCACCGCCGATATCGACGATATGCCAGAGAAAGTCGCCCTCACTCAGCGTACCGACGTATCTTCCCTGCTTATCAAGCACGGGGATCGCTGTGTAGCCGTGATATCGCATTTTTTCAAGTCCCTGACGAAGCGTATCGTCGGTTTCAAGAAAAGCGACCTGGCTTTTGGGTGTCAGAAAGAATGCCGCGTTCATATCAATTCACCTTGGCGATCATATCCACGATCGCCTGCACGTCTTCGAGAGTGACGAGCTGATCGGCTCTGCCGTTGAAATTGACGAGGCAATAGTTTTGACTGTATTTTTCAATAATCATATCAAGAGTCGGCGCATCGCCCGAATTGAAAGCGATCTCAACCGAGAACATTTCAACGGGCTCAACGAGCGAGGAATCATCGGTGAAATACTCAACGTTGGATCTTGCGGTCAGATTTTCAAGAGCCTTCACGAGTGCCGAAACAGCATCGCTGTCATCACCGGCATCCGACTTGAAGGAAATATTTCCGTCGGTGTTCTTAACCTCGACCTTGATGCTCTTTTCACCGGCAGTGAAGGTCATGGAATCAACGAATTCGTAATTCGGGAGCCATGCTTCATCGGGAAGGAGCTGTGCGCGGGACGCGGAAAGGACCGATATCCATTCATCGGACGCGCCGAGAAGATAAACGAGCTTTGAATCATTCGTGTGCGCGTAAAGCTTGCCGTCCTCAGTCTGCGAGCCGAGATAGATAACGTATTCCTTCTTCTGAAGCACGTCGGTTTCACCCTCGGCGGCATTGTAAGATATAATTATCATATTGCGATCCGAGAAGCCGTAATCACCCGAGGTATAATCAAGACCGACACATTCGTCAAAGGAGAGCCCGGTGACAAGGTCCGCGAGAGTATCGGCAATCGCGCTGCGGGTGGGATAACCCATCGGGACGCTCGACATTGCAATATGTCCGACGCTGTAATACCATTCGTATCTGTCGGTGTATTCGCCCTTCTTGCCGGAGGGATAATAGCTGAACGTGGTGTAAAACTCATCGTTTGCGGGGTAATACGCGATCTCGCTTACCTTCGCCTCGGTAATCGCGGGGGGCGTTTCCTCGAGAACGAAATCATAGATCTCAAGTTCGATAGACGTCTTTACCGATGCATCGACCATATAGACGGTGCTCGGTGCGGAAGCTTCGGAAATATAATAAAGACCGTTAAAGGAATTGAGATCTCCAAAGAAGTATTCCTTTGAAGTGCCGTCCGAGAAAGCGAATTTCACCTTAATCGAAGGCTCGGAAAGTCCGTATTCCGCAAGCTGTTCCGCTGTGGTGCCTTCGAGCTTATATTTGGATTTTGCGTTATTGAGAGCCGTGACGATATTGGCGAAAGCCATATTATCAAGCGGAACCTCGCCGTTTTCACTCCAATCCCACTCTGTAGCCTTGTCGTTGAGGGTAAAACTCATCGATCCTCCCTCTTGTGTCAGCTCAAGTCCGACGAGCAGGGTGTGGTCTATCGTCGCAACGGCGTAAGTTTCGTCACCCGAGGTATCCTCGGGAGTGTCCTCGCTCCACATCGGGCTCGCCACAAGATAGACGATGAGAAGCAGAACGAGAATGAGCAACATAAAAATTATAGATTTGATCTTTTTCATTTTTCAAGGATTATCTGCGGCGGCGCCAGAGCCAGTATGCCACGCCTCCGCCGAGGACCGCACCGGGAACGATGAAGATGAGGATGGAGCCCCAAACGTTCGCGTCGGTCGCCGTGGTGGTGATAATAGGTTCTGAAAGCTCGATGCCGGGGATCTCGGGAAGCGACGAGGTATAATTGCCCGTCAACCAAGCACTTGCGGAATAAAATGCATAGAAGTTACCTCCGTTTGTGGCGCTGATGAGCTGATCAATGAGAAGTCCGCCCGAAGCGATCCAAAGGATTTTTCCGCCTTCGTTCTTTTCAGCAACGACGCCAAGGTTCTTTTCCGCCGCCGCGCCCTTCGTGCCGCTGACAACCGAATAAGCTTTATCCGAGGTAGTGAAGATGGGGGTAACGGTCACGCCGTTCTTCTCGGACGAGGTGATGGCGTGGGCATCCGCAAGAAGCACGGGGATATTCTGAGAGGAAATATAGGAAACGGAAGCGTGCGAAGATACAGTGGGATAGATATAACTCGGAACGTTCGGATAATGCGCGTTCGTATCTCCCTCATTGACGGTTCCTGCCTCCGCGGAAAGTCCGAAGTCGGCTGTGACTGACGCAATATTCTTGAAGGAATCCGCGCCGGGGGCGGTCAGAAGAAGCAGATTTCCGCCGTTTGCAAGATAGTTCGATACGGTTGCCGCCTCGATTGCGGTAAGATCCGATGCAGGGTTATTGATAACGAGGCACGTGCAATCCTCAGGGATAGATTCGCCGAGAGCAATATTGACAACGTCATACTTAATACCGTATGCCTCAAGATTCTTGGTTACTATCTCGGGAAATTCAGCCTCGCCGTGGCCGGTCAGAAGATACATCGAGGGAATGGTTTCAGCGGTAACGTACTCAACGCCGAGAGTAAGCACGCTGTCAAAATACTGAACGGGGGTAAAGGTATATCCGTAATATGCCTCATACATCGCGCCGTAGCTTGCATACTCGTCATAGGACATCGAGTAGTTGATATCCGCGTTGTAGAAGAGGAAGAAATCATAGTAATCGATGACCTTGAATCTCTTTTCGGTTTCGAGAATAAGGCTGTTTTCGTTGAGAGCCTCGGTCTGATACTGCTCAAGGAAGGAGGGATCGCGCGCGGGATCGACCTTGTTGACCTTGAAATTAGGGTTGAGCGAAACGTATCTTTCAACGAAGGTTTCAAGGTCGTTGTCCTCGTATCCGTCGGTGCAGATATAGTATACGGTCACCTTGTCCTTGACCCCGGCTACGAAGCTCTGGCTGGTGCCCGAGATATCGTATTTACCCGTGCCGCTGGTGTCGATCATGGTGAGCTTCGAGGGAAGTGAGCCGACGATCATATTGACTACAACAAGGACCGCAAGAAGGATCAGCGACATAACAACGGCATAAGTGCCGCTTTTGCCGCGTCTGTCAAAGAGAGGCTTTTTATTGGTATTGTTATTCATAATGACACCTCCCTATCAGCTCCAACGGCGCTTGTCGAAGGACTGCACCGTAAGGAAAATGAAGAAAATTGCAAAGGAAATATAGTAAACGATCGCTCCGACGTCGAAAATGCCGCCGAGGAAGCCATAGAATCTGTCAAAGAGAGCAAGATATTCAAGTGTCTTCGGGAAGAGCGATGCAAACGCTTCCGAGTTGATAACGTAAGCCACAACGAGCGGAATGACAGTTACGCATCCGACAATAGCGGTGATAACGAAATTTCTCGTGAGGAGATATACGATAGCAGCCAGAATGACGGCAAGTGCGACAAAACCGATAAGAGAAGCTATTGCCGATGCGGGGATCATACCGACCAGCGAACCGAGAAGGTAGAGTCCGAGCGAGGAAGCAATGCCGAGAATAGCCGCGATGAGCTGATTTTCGGTCAGCGAAGAAACGAAAGTGCAGACCGCGATGAGCGCCGCGCCGAGAAGGAAGAATCCGAGAAGCGCGCCGTATGCAGATGCAAAATTCACTGCGCCGTACATGCCGAGAATAACGGGAGTCACGCCCATACCGAGGCATGCAACGCCCCAGACCACGATCATGGCAAAATACTTGCCGAGAATAACCTCCGCAGAGCTTACGGGAAGCGAATAAAGGAGCATATCGGTCTTCGCGCGTCTGTCCTCCGCCATTGATCGCATTGTGAGTATCGGAACGATGAGCATCAGCACGGTGACGAGGTTGCTAAGCGCATATTCATACGACGCGTACTGACCGATAAGGTTGAGCGCGGTGGTAAAAATACCGGAAAAGAGCC
Organism: Eubacteriales bacterium; assembly: GCA_045535375.1. Taxonomy (GTDB): domain Bacteria; phylum Bacillota; class Clostridia; order Oscillospirales; family CAG-272; genus CAG-390. Next base: position 1,452 of record JAZSLM010000023.1, on the reverse strand, counting down.
AGAGCACGCCGATAAACACGTAGCCCGACATATTGATAAAATATGATTTGAATTCACGTTTGAAAATAGCAATCATTACCGATCGTCCTCCTCATCATCCGAAGAGCTGAAGAGCGGCTTGTAGTCGTCTTCTTCCTTTGATTTTGCCTTGGGCTTTTCTTCCTGAATTTCTTCCTCTTCTTCTTCTTCGGGCTCGGCGATGTAAGCGTTGCGCTCGTCGGTGCCGTAGGCAAGTCCGAGGAAGATATCCTCAAGTGTGCTCTCGTTAGTGTGCATATCGAGAATGGGCATCTTTGCCGAAGCGAAAGCATTGAAGACAGCCTCGCGGATGTCGGCGCCATCCTCGGCAGTGATAACGGCAGACACTATACCGTCTTTTTCGCTGTATTCTACCGAAACGACACCCGAAACGGAAGAGATAAGCTTCTCTGCTCCCACCTTGTCACCCTTGATCTTGAGAGTAAGGGTATTATTTTTGCTTGCGCTCGCTTCAAGATTTTCAAGCGTATCGTTTGCAACGATGTTTCCGTGAGAGATGATGATAACGTGGTCGCAGACCGCGCTGATCTCGGCAAGGATATGGCTCGAGATAATGACAGTCTTGATGCGTCCCAGTTTACGGATAAGATTTCTGATCTCGATGATCTGCGCAGGGTCAAGACCGACCGTGGGCTCGTCGAGAATGATAACGTCCGGTTCGCCGATCATTGCCTGCGCGATACCGACACGCTGGCGGTAACCCTTGGAAAGATTGCGGATAAGGCGGTTTCTCACGTCGTAGATCTGCGTCAGCTGCATGACCTCCTTGACGTGGCGAAGGCTCTTCTCAAACGGAACGCCCTTGGCCTCGGCAACGAACATCAGGTATTCCTTGGGAGTCATCTCGCCGTAAACGGGAGGCTGCTCGGGGAGATAGCCGATGTGCTTTTTCGCCTCGATGGGCTCTGCGAAGATATCGTGACCGTCAACCTTGACCTCACCCGAGGTAGCGGCAAGACAGCCCGTGAGTATGTTCATTGTGGTCGATTTGCCCGCGCCGTTGGGACCGAGCAGACCGTATATCTTTCCGGGCTTGATGTCGAAAGATATGCCGTTCACGGCAAGATGGTTGCCGTATTTCTTAGTTAGATTTCTGACCTTGATCAAAATTCGTAACCTCCTTGTAAATTATACCATAATATAGAATACCATTAAACTGTGTCGTGCGGATGATATAATTTTGAAAAAATTATGATTGTCACAAGAAAGTTCAATAATAGTGTTATCTTTCATTATAGTTCCGAGGCTTCTTTTACACTTTTTTGAGCGAATCGACTTTTGTGGCAATTATAGTGATAATTATACATTTATTTTGTAATAATAAAAAACAATATAATTACAAAAGAAAGCTGTGTTTGCACTCGCAAAATGGGGTGCAGGGGCGAAGCCCCTGCAAGAAAAACGATGTCATCC
>JAZSLM010000107.1:0-24916 GCA_045535375.1 Eubacteriales bacterium | reverse complement strand
TTGAGGTCAAGTGCACCGAGAGGCTCGTCGAGAAGCAGGATCTTCGGTTTGTTTATAAGCGCGCGCGCGATCGCAACTCGCTGCTGCTGACCGCCTGAAAGGCTGTCAACGCGGCGGCGCTCAAAGCCCTTGAGGTTGACCATAGCAAGCATTTCCTTGACCTGCTCGCGGATCTCCTCTTCGGGAGTTTTTTTGATGCGGAGTCCGAACGCGATATTTTCAAATACGTTCAGATGAGGAAAGAGTGCGTACCGCTGGAAGACCGTGTTTACGGGACGCTTGTGGGGCGGGATATCGTTGATGAGTTTACCGTCAAAGTAGACTTTTCCCTCGTCGGGAGTAACGAAGCCGCCGATGATACGAAGGGTCGTGGTCTTGCCGCAACCTGAGGGGCCGAGCAGAGTGATAAACTCGTGCTCATGAATGTCGAGATCGATAGAGCAAAGAACGGTCTCACCGTCGTAAGACTTCGAAACGCCGCGCAGCTCTATAAGCTTTTCGTTGTTCATTCCGCAAAATCCTTTATATAAAAAAATTCCGGAACGGGTCTATGTCACACATCGGAAAAAAGCGCATATTCCGCCTCGAAAAACTCGAAACGGGCAAAAAAAGCCGAGTGTACCTACGTACCGCAGTTTCCAAGTATATTGTATCAAAAAATCCGATAAAATGCAATAGTTTTTTCAAATATCTTTCAAATAAGGGCGAAAAATAATGATTTATTGCTTGTTATGCAGTTAAATGACGGTAATTACAAAAAGAGACCGCCTGCGAGCGATCTCTGAAGAATTTATTCCTTTTTAGACTTTCTCAGATTTGACTCCTAAAAACGAATTAGTGTGAACAAACGACAATAGCCGTATATTCCCAACCAAGCGATTTATCATCGCTTGGTTGGTTCAAAAGTTACTTTATTTTGCGAATGATCTTTCCTTCAAAAAGCTTTTCAAATTCTTCAAGAGTTCCTTCTACAAGTAAGTCTTTTTGAGCAACAATTCCTATGCCGATCAAACTGGAAAAGACTATAATATACATATTTTCATATTCAATGATTTTTGATACATCATTAGTATATTTATAGAATTCTTGATTCAGTTCATCTTTATAAAAGAACTCATTATCATACTCAGTTTCATACGAAAACTTTAAAATCTTTGGACAATTTTTTGCTTTTACTTTTTCTAATGAGTATAATTGCATAGGCAATACTGAAAAAGCCAAAAACAAGAAAAGACCCACAGTTAATACCGACCAAAAATCCAAGTTAGGAAAAACAGTATTAGTCAGTACTGCGTAGAAAGAAAATATTATTATCAACGCAAAGGGCATACCCACTAATAGCGAATATCTAAATGAAGCTGTCATTTGAAACCTGCGCATATTCTGTTTTGATTGATCTGAAACTTTACCTTCAAATTTTATCATAGCAACCTCTCATATTACGTCATTTATATCTACATTTGGCATATTGCGAAGAACAGAAATTTGGTCTCGTCTTCCGTAAACAACTGCAGTTACCCAAACCACAGAATTAGCATTGTCAACCCAATAATAAACGATAAAATTCTCCGCATTCATTTTGTGAATTCCTTCCGTGTGCCACGGTTCTTCATCCACCAAAGGATAACGGAGAGGCATATTATCGAGAGATGAAATTGCCTTCTTGATTCGATCAGACCAACGTCTTGCCGCTTCGGGTTCAAGCAGCACCTTAGAGATATACCCTATGGCTGTTTTTAATTGATCGAGCGCATTGTTTGTCAGTTTTATTTTGTAAGTCATTATCAGATACTTTTATTGATCTCGGCAAAAGCATCGTCGATATCCAACCCTTGTCCCGCTTTTGCTTGTTCTAATCCTTTCGCCATCATTGTGTTAAACTGAGCGTCGGTCATAGTATCCCTTGTTTGCAAAGTTGGAAGTGCAAAGGAATACGGAATACTATTAGTCATGATGATTTGTCGATAGAGAGAATCTATCAGTACCGATACCGGGATTCCAAGCTGTGCGAGCACCTCTTCTGCCTGTTCTTTGATCTCGGGTTGAACACGAGCGGTCACGTTCGCGGTTTTTGTTGCCATAGTATGCACCACCTTTCTGCTATTAGTATACCATATTGTACCGCAAATTGCAATACAAAGTGCAAAAATGGTTTGTGAAATTTTTGGAAAATCAAATATGCCCCGCACGAAGCGGGGCATAAGACTATTTGCTCAATAGCTGTTCAAGTTCTTTTCGCTGAGCACTTGTGTACTCGTAGATTGTTGAGTCAAACCATTTGGTTTCAAGAAAATCCTCTGCAAAAGCATCTATGATCTTTTGAGCAATTTTGAATTGAGAAATAGCCTTTTCTGATTCGCCGTTTTCTTTCAAATGCTTTCCGGCGATAATAAGCATATCGATCAGGTCTTCTGCAGAAATATTCTTTTGTTTTTGTGCAGCTTCGTAACTCTCGTCACCATCCAACAACGATGCCATCAATTCAAGCTTTGTAAAATAGATTTCGGGAATGATTTCAAGCGTAGGTTTGACCAAATCATTCTGACCGTTTTCTTTATAACACGTCGCGAGAATACGGCACGCATCGTACTTGACCGAATCATCTTTGGTTGACTCGATCAGTGTTTTACATAGAGTAATAACCTCATCAGCTCTTGTTAGATAATCTAATGTATAAAGCAAATTATTCAAGATGATGTCATTCCCGGGAAACCTCTGCAAGCCCTCGCGCAAAATACGTTCCGACTTTGCTGTGTCGGTAAAGCGATACTTATATGCTTCATTACAGATGGCCTCAACTTGTTTTTCCGTTTCGAACAGATTAAAATCAAAAAGTTCGTCAGTAGAAACGCCAAAGAATGAAGCAATAGCAGGAATCATCGTTACATCCGGCATAGTATTTCCGTTTTCCCATTTTGAAACTGCTTGAAATGATACGCCGAGATAATTTGCAAAAACTTCTTGTGAGATGTTCTTTTGTTTTCTTAACGATTTGATTTTTGATCCAAGATTTATCATAGTAGTTCCTCCAAGTTATTTCAGATCAGCGCTTATCCTGAGAATATTATATCACATTTGAACGTAAAATCAATAACTCATTTGGAGAGAATTTTTCTAACTACGGTTGAAAAATAGGCTTGCCCCATAATGAGGCAAGCCTTGACAGCTATTCGATTTGAATTTACTCCGCTTCGACAGTTTCTGCAGTCTCTGCCTTCGGCTTTCCGAGGTACTCGGGAAGCTGCATGCCTGCCATGTCGAAAAGCTCGGTGAGGGGAGGAACGGATTTGTAAAGTCCGGAAACGAAGCCTGCGGTGGAGGACTTGCCGTCCGCGCCGCCCTGGCCGTTGTCCCAAACGGTGACCTTGTCGATCTTGAGGTTCGAGATAGCGCCAACCTGGATCTTGGTGAGCTCCTCGAGCTTGTCGGTAACCATAAGTCTGATAGCGGCATTCGCGTCGCCGCCTGCTGCGGCAACGATGGAGGTAAGACCTTCTGCCTGCTTGATGAGGATCTCGCGTGCACCGGCAGCCTCTGCTTCCATCTTCATACGGATGGAGTCTGCTTCTCCGCGTGCGCGGCGACGCATCTGTTCAGCCTCTGCTTCAGCCTGGAGCTCGAGTTCGCGCTTGTTGATCTCAGCCTTGACGAGGACGTCAGCCTCAAGCTTAGCCTTTTCGAGGAGCGCACGCGCTTCCTCTGCTTTTTGCTGTGCTACGTAGGATTCCTCGAGTGCTTTTGCAGACTGAATGTTCTCGGCTGCAACCGCACGCTTGTTTGCTTCTGCCTCGTGCTCGCGGCGGGTAGCCTCGGACTCGGCGATCTTTACCTTTGCTTCGTTTTCACCCGCGATAGCCTCGGAGTTGGAGCGCGAAACGTGGATACGCTGATCCTTTTCCGCGGTTGCGGAACCGATCGCACCGTTTCTGTCAGCCTCTGCAACGGAGATCTTCGCATCGTTGATAGCCTTTGCTGCTGCCTCTTTACCGAGAGCGGCAATGTATCCGCTTTCGTCGCTGATATCGGTTACGTTAACGTTGATAAGACGGAGACCGATCTTCTTAAGCTCGGTTTCCACGTTGCCCGAAACCGCTTCAAGGAACTTGTCACGGTCGGTGTTGATCTCCTCAATATCCATCGTTGCGATAACAAGACGGAGCTGACCGAAGATGATATCCTTTGCAAGCTCCTGGATCTCAACGAGCTTGAGGCCGAGAAGACGCTCAGCCGCGTTTTGCATTACGCCGACGTCGGTGGAGATACCAACGGTAAATCTCGAAGGAACGTCAACACGGATGTTCTGGTGTGAGAGGGCGTTGGTAAGGTCAACGGGGATCGACATGGGAGTCAGATCGAGGTATTCGTAAGCTTGGAATACCGGCCATACGAATGCGGCGCCGCCGTGGATGCACTTGGCAGAGCGCTGTGTGCCGTCCTTGTTTGTGCCGACCTGACCGTAGATGACCATGATCTTGTCGGAAGGACATTTCTTATAGCGCGAAGCTATGAGAACGACGAAGGCGAAGAGTATTGCAACGACTGCAATAACGATCATCGGAACTGCTTCCGAGATTCCGCCGGAAGCGGAGGAGAGAAGAGTGTTGAATCCGAACATGATTTTTTCCTTTCTTTATTGTTTATTATTTGTTTTATTTTATAGTATGCTTGATAAATACGGCTTTATTCTGCCGCTTTTTCCTTTGCGCGTGTGATGCGGAGGTTGATGTCGGCAACGTAATCGTCAGCGGCGGCATCTGCAATGATGGGGAAGTCGATAACGAGATTTCCGTCGTTATCAAAGAGTGTGAGGTGACGGTATTTGGCGAATCCTTCGTAACCCTTCTTTTCGGGCACCTTTTCGAGTGTTGCTTTGCCGAGATCGAGATACTTGATCTCTCTGAAATCGCCGGGAATGGGATCGTTATCCGAAATGAAGGAGATCTCGCGCTCTGCAACGCAGATCGAATCGGGCTTGAGAATGAATCCCGACATCGAATAGATAGAGGAACGGCACTTTCCGTCGTTGCCCTTCTTTGCAAGAACTTCCTCGCCCTCGAAACAGTAGGTCGCGAAGGTTACGGGTTCAAGCTTGGGACGCGAGATGTGGTTTGTCATCTCGTAACGGAGCGTACGTATATCCTGGGGGATGAATGTATTATTGAAATCATCCTGGAAGGTGGCGTAAAGCTTTTTTGCCTGCTCGCTGATCTCACCGTCGGGGATCTTTCTTGCGGAACGTACGACGAAAATCACTGCGCCGATAGCTATGAATGTAAGTCCGCCCGAGGTCATGAGATAAGAGGGCATTCCGCGTGTGTTTGCAAGAAATACAACCATCATGAATCCGATAGCTATGCAAGCAGCGGAGATAATGATTGGTGCGGTACGGAGGTTTTGTCCGAAATACTTTTTGTTACGATTGTAATCCATTTGGAGTCCTTTTGTTAATAATTATAAAATCAATCTTTTTTGTCGATAGGCTCGACAACGAGCACGCCCGAGGGACTGACAGCCACAACTCTCACGAATGAGCCTGTCTTGAGCTGTTCCCCTGCGGTTGTGATAGCGGTGAATTCGCTGAATTTTTCCTGAACGGTGAGGTTTATCTTTCCCGAGCCGTTGCCGGTTGAGGGGATCGGAATATAGACCTCGCCGATCTTGCCGACGCAGTTTTCAACGTCAATATTGCCACTCGACTGCAGTCTGTAGACCGCGCGCATCAGATATGCCATACCGATGAGGGTCGCCACGCCGCAAAGAATCGCGATCGCAATCGAAATACCCTGCGGAAGCGAGGTTTCAAGGAGTGCGACTGCCACCCAGCCGGTGATGCAGAGCATCGAGGTCACGCCTCTTACACTGAAGATCGCAAGACCGTCGTCGGGAAGCTCGATGCCGTCGTCAATGTCGACGTCTGCGTCAACCTCGGCACCGCCGTCGCCGCCTATGCCGATCAGCATAAGCACGGTCTGAATAATGATGAGAAGCGTAGAGGGCAGAGCGATAAGTGCAAAAATCTGCTGGATAAGCAGAAGTTCATTCCACCAATTAATCATGAGTTATCTTCCTTTCCGTGTGAAAATGCAAAGATGGTCAGTTGAGCATCAGCTTATCGACCATGGTGTCCGAATACGACTTGATGATCGATGCATAGTACGCGATGATGATGATCTCGAGAGCAGTATTAAGTCGTCTGCGCGCGCCGGTGACCTTTTCCTCGTAGCCGGAGGTGATCTTTTCGATCGTTTCCTTCAGCGTTGCGCTGTCGGGTGAGACCTCGCCCGCCTTCATCAGCTTATCAAGAATACGGCAGATGTAGTCGTAAAGCTGTGAATCGCGGATGATATCGTCGGATTCGTCGTAAACGCGTCCGTTGATGTAGGAAACGAGGAAGGCGATCTTGTCAAGCTGCATGCAGGAGCGAAGCATGTTTATGATCAGGATATGCGCGACCTGGTCGATGTTATAACGCTTCAGTCTTGCGTTTGCAACCCATCCTCTCTTTGTCCAGTTCTGAAGGGTAGATCCGTCGATGCCGGAGATCTCGCGGATCTGCGTCAGCATTACGCCGTCCGAAATGTAAAAGATCTTGTTAAGAAATTCAAGACCGGTAACGTCCCCCATATCTTTGCGGTTAAGTATTGTACCGGGGATAAGTTCTTCGTTGATTTGAAGGTTCATTGTAAAGCACTCCTTTCCGAATATTTTATCTTCTGCATCTATTATATCACACGGTCAGATGATTGTCAATAGGAATTTGAAATATTTTTAAGATTTTTTCGTGATTTTTTATAATCCGAATACGGCGGGAAGATCGCCGATAGAGATAATATCTGCATCGGGAATGTCGTATTCGCTTTCGGGGATGCGGTTGCGGAAGAATCCCTGACGGAGCCTTACCGTCATCATGCCGAGCTTTTTGGCGGGACGGATGTCGTTGTCGATGCGGTCGCCGACCATGCAAGCTTCCTCGGGAGCGCATCCTACGGCGGAGAGAGCCGAAAGGAAGAGATCGGGCGCGGGCTTGGAGCGCCCCATCTCCTCGCTTGAATAAACGATATCAATATACTTCATCAATCCGTGCTGCTGAAGTCTGTGAGCCGAGCCTCCGCGCTGATTTGCGATTATGCCGAGCTTGAATCTTTCCGAAAGCTTGCGCAGACATTCCTCGGTCTCGGGGAAGGGCACTTCGAACGCGGGGTTATATCCGTATTTCTTTTTGGATCCGTATTTTCTTGCTATCTCGCCAAAAGGGCTTCTCGCGCCCTTTGTGGCGAAATCGATCATTTCGGAAAGCATCTCATCTATAGGAGGCAATGTCTTGCCCGCTTCGGCAAGCTCTTCGGTCAATGCCTCAAGCCTCGAAATATGAACTCCGTCCTCATCAAGAAGGGTGTGACCCATATCAAAGAATATCCATTTGATTTTTGAATGATCCATATTTTGTCATACTCCTTTTAGTTTGTCTTATATATTTTATCATAAAATCAATTCAAAGACAAGATTATTTTGCCGAAAAAGGAGTGTTTTCAATGAAAAATGAAGCAAGATCGGGCAGAATACTTCGTATAGGGATATTGCCCGCGATGATATTTTGCATAATGCTCGTCTTTCAGCCCGCGGGAGTGGTGTTTCCTTCGCTTGCCGGCGCCGTGATTCACGAATCTGGGCATATGCTTGCCGCGATGATCCTCGGGATACCGCTGCGTTCTCTTGACGTCGGACTTTACGGTGCTTCGCTGAAAGTGCGCGGGTCGCTGATATCATATCCGAAGGAATTTCTGCTCTGCGCGGCGGGACCGGGAGCAAACTTTATTTCCGCGCTTATCGTAATGGCGTTTTCTGAACACAGAGGATATTACAGCGAATGCGGAGAGTGGTTCATTGCGGTTTCGGTAATGCTTGGGCTTCTCAATTTAATGCCCGCCGAGGGATTTGACGGAGGAAGAATGCTTTCGGTCGCACTGACATCCTTCTTTGGTCCCCGCGTGTCCGCAAGGATCCTTTCGCTTTCTACCTTTATAAGTATAGTTGCGCTGTGGATGTTTTCGGTTTATCTGCTTTTGCGATATGGTACCTCCTTAAGCCTTTTCGTCTTCACGCTATCTCTTTTTTACCGGCTTTTTGTCGAAAAGACTTGACTCGATCCATCGATGCGTGATATAATAAAAGCACAAAAGGAGAATAAAAATGGGTTTTGAAATTGAAAGAAAATATCTGATAAATTATCCCGATCCGGAATGGCTCGGGAAATATCCCAAAAGCGAGATATCGCAGACATATCTGCTGACGGATGACGGCATGACGTCCCGCGTCCGCAAGCGCACGTCGGACGGCGTAACGAAATATATCTTTACCGAGAAAAGACGAGTTACCGATCTCAAATGCATTGAAAATGAGCGCGAGGTCTCTTCGGAAGAATACGAAGAGCTTTTGAAGCTTGCCGATCCGGAGCGGATCACTATTGAAAAGACACGTTATTGCTTGCCGTTTAACGGAAGAGTCGTCGAGGTTGATATCTATCCATTCTGGAACGACCGCGCGATTGCCGAGGTCGAGATGGAGAGCGAAGATGAAACCGTTCTTCTTCCCGATTTCATCAAAGTCATCCGCGACGTCACGGCAGAGAAGGCATACAAGAACGCCGCGATCGCGAAGAAGATCCCGAACGATTGTTGACAACTACCAATAAAATATGCCCGGAAATGACAAAAATTTTCGGGCACTTTTTTATCAAAATCCATTTACATTAAAAATTATTTTTGATATAATATATGTATTAACGATCGAAGGGAAGTGAAGAAATGAGCAGAAAACTCGAAGGAGTGTTCAAACTCCACAGCGATTTTGCCCCCACGGGTGATCAGCCTGCGGCGATTGACAGCATAGTTGAAGGACTCGAGAGAGGCGAGCATATGCAGACGCTTCTCGGCGTTACGGGTTCGGGTAAGACTTTCACGATGGCGAACGTCATCGCGCGAATGAACCGCCCGACGCTCGTTCTGGCTCACAACAAGACCCTTGCGGCACAGCTTTGCACCGAGTTCCGCCAGTTCTTCCCCGACAACGCCGTCGAATATTTCGTTTCTTACTACGACTACTATCAGCCCGAGGCTTATATCCCCGGCAAGGATATGTATATCGAAAAGGATGCTCTCGTAAACGACGAGATCGACCGTCTTCGCCACAGCGCGACTTCGGCTCTTTTCGAGCGCCGCGACGTCATCATCGTCGCCAGCGTTTCCTGCATCTACTCCCTCGGTGACCCCGCCGAGTATTCCGAGCTCGTTCTCGCCGTCCGCCCCGATATGGAGATGGATCGCAACGAATTCATCAAGAGACTGATCTCGATCAGCTACACCAGAAACGATATGTCCCCCGTCCGTGACTCCTTCCGTGTCCGTGGAGACACAGTCGAGGTCATTCCCGCATCGGGAAGCGACAAGGCTCTGCGCGTCGAGTTCTTCGGTGATACGGTCGAGCGCGTTTCCGAAATAAATGTTGTCACCGGCGAACTTGTCCGCCGCCTTTCCTACGCCGCGATCTACCCCGCAACGCACTATGCCGTCTCGGATGATAAGCGCGAAAAAGCACTTGCCGAGATCGAGCGAGAGATGAAGGAACGAGCCGAATTCTTTGAATCGAATCATAAATACCTCGAGGCACAGCGCATAACCGAGCGCACGAAATACGACCTCGAGATGCTCCGCGAGATCGGCTTCTGCTCGGGCGTCGAGAACTATTCCCGAGTCCTCGCGGGCAGAGATCCGGGGTCAACTCCCTTTACTCTGCTTGATTATTTCCCGAAGGACTTCCTTATCTTTGTCGACGAGTCGCACGTAACTCTTCCGCAAGTACGCGGAATGAGCGGCGGCGATACCGCAAGGAAGCGTAATCTCGTCGATTTCGGCTTCCGTCTGCCATCGGCTTACGATAACCGTCCCCTCTATTTTGAGGAATTTGAAGAAAAGATCAACCAGGCTGTCTTCGTCAGCGCGACTCCCGGCGACTACGAGCGCGAGCATTCCGAGCGAATCAGCGAACAGCTTATCCGCCCGACCGGACTTGTCGATCCCGAGATCGAGATCAGACCGATCGAGCACCAGGTCGACGACCTCCTCGGCGAGGTCAAAGCGCGCGCCGCAAGAGGCGAGAGAAGTCTTGTAACGACGCTGACCCGCAAGATGGCGGAAGATCTCACCGACTACCTCGCCGACAACGGCGTCCGCGTGCGTTATCTTCATTATAATATTGAAACGATGGAGCGTACCGAGATCATCCGCGATCTACGTCTCGGCAATTTCGACGTCCTTGTCGGAATCAACCTTCTCCGCGAGGGTCTTGACATCCCCGAGGTATCACTCGTTGCCATTCTCGATGCCGATAAGGAAGGCTTCCTGCGCTCCGAAACCTCGCTCATTCAGACCGTCGGACGAGCCGCGCGTAATGTCAACGGCAAGGTCATTATGTACGCCGACAGCGTAACCGGCTCAATGCGCCGTGCCATAGGCGAGACAAACCGCCGCCGCAAAGTCCAGCAAGAATATAACGAAGCTAACGGCATTACACCTCGCTCCGTTGAAAAGAAAGTCGGCGACCTCATCGAGATCGCGCTCCCCGGCGGCAGGGACGAAAAGCAGAAGAAGCAGCCGGAAAAGAAACTCACCAAGCGCGACCGCGAGGCTATGATCGAAAAGCTGACCGTCGAAATGAAAGACGCCGCCCGCCGCCTCGACTTCGAGCTCGCCGCCTACCTCCGCGACAAGATCCGCGCCCTGCGCGAGGATGGGGGTAAGTGAGATGACTGAACAAGATATTCTTGAGATAAAAATCAAAAACCTGAAAAAACTTAAAAGATTTTCGGCATTTTCCGCATTCTTTTTTCTGCATACCATTCCGATCAGCGTTTTTATAATCATCGTCATAATTGCAGAATTAGTAAGTGGCACTCCTGTACACTCGATTGCCGAATCTTTCTTCGCGCTTATAAGTGTTATTGCTTTCACTCCAATAATGCTTTGGGTTGGTGTGATTTCGTACAAAAATAATCTTGCATATCGCGAATTGTTGAAAAAGCTTACAACAGTAGATCCGACACAGAGCGAGATGAGAAGAATTGTGTGCAAAAAATTCAGGCATCTGCTTGTTCCCAGAGGTAAACACACGTCAAAAACATTGGGTATCTGTATTCATACCGAGTCCGAAAAATGCTATTACATTTTGAATCAAGCCAAGATTGCGCAAGGAGGCTTGAACGCAGTATTCAGAACCTATATGGGCGAGCAAGGATTTGAATTTTATAAGGGCACGAATATTATCAAAAAATTTGATGCCGCAGATGAAGTTGGAAGCGATTATCGTTAATATAGGTACAAATATAATCAAAAGTTTTCCCGAGTTAGATAAACGAATCCGCAGTATCCCGCGAAAATTTCTCGATCTTTGAGTACGAGAAAGAGGTATAGCTTTTTAGCAAATATTATTACGAGTCCGTAGGGGACGGCGCCCTCGACGTCCCTGACCGAACAAAATTATACCATTGATAAAATTCAGGAAAATGGTATTTAATTATCTTGATTTAATGCACATATGACTTTTAGTCCGGCTCGGGACGTCGAGGGCGCCGTCCCCTACGGCTGTTTGATTAAATGTGTGCGAAAAGGAACCAAAATGTCAAAAGAACTGATAATCAAAGGCGCAAGAGTACACAATCTGAAAAACATTGACGTAACCATCCCGCGCGATAAACTCGTCGTGCTGACGGGTCTTTCTGGATCGGGTAAATCCTCTCTTGCATTCGATACGATATACGCCGAGGGTCATCGACGATTCGTCGAGTCGCTCTCGTCCTACGCGCGCCAGTTCCTCGGTCAGCTCGATAAACCCGACGTTGATATGATCGAAGGTCTTTCGCCAGCAATATCCATAGACCAAAAAACTACGTCCAAGAACCCGCGTTCAACTGTCGGTACGGTCACAGAAATCTACGACTATCTCCGTCTGCTCTACGCGCGGATCGGTATTCCTCATTGCCCGATCTGCGGCAAGGAGATCCGCCGTCAGTCGGTCGATCAGATCATAGAGAAGATCGAAACTCTCCCCGAAGGCGAACGCTTTATGGTGCTTTCTCCCGTCGTCCGCGCAAAGAAGGGTATGCACGAGAAAGTGCTGACCGATGCAAAGCGCTCGGGCTACACCCGTGTACGCATCGACGGCAGTCTCTACGACCTCGACGAGGAGATCAAGCTTGACAAAAACCTTCGCCACTCGATCGAAGTTGTCGTTGACCGACTTGTAATGCGCGATGGAATCCGCTCCCGCCTTTCCGACTCCGTCGAGACAGCGCTTTCACTCGCCGAGGGAAGACTTCTTATCGTCACCGTTCCCCGTGAAGGCGAACCGCAAGAACTCGAATTCTCGCAAGCCTACGCCTGCGAGGAGCACGGAATCTCCTTCGGCGACCTCGAGCCGCGTATGTTCTCCTTTAACAACCCGCAGGGCGCGTGCCCCGATTGCGCGGGGCTCGGCGTAACCCGCCGTATCTCTCCCGAAAAGATCATCCCCGATCTTTCGCTTTCTCTCTCGCAGGGCGCGATACAGGTCAATGGATTCAAGACCCTCGTCGAAGAAAGCTGGAACGGCCCCCTCGTTCTTGCCGTTGCGGAAAAATACGGTTTTGACCTCGATACGCCACTTTCCGAGTACACCGAGGAGCAGATGAATATTCTGCTTTACGGCACGGGCAACGAAAAATTCCGCGTGACCCGCTACTTCGGCAAAGAAGGACACCTCCGCGATGCGAAATTCGAGGGAATCATCCCGATAATTGAACAGAGAATGCAGTACGGCGGAGCCGAGGCATACTACGAGGAATTCATTGAGGAAGTGCCTTGCCAGAAATGCGGCGGCAGAAGACTTAACGAAATGGCGCTCGCCGTCACCGTCGGCGGACTTGCCATTGACGAATTCTGTGATCTGTCCGTTTCAAATGCACTGAAGGTCGTTTCGAGCGACACGCTGAAGCTTACTCCAAGCGAGGAAATGATCGTAAAAGAAGTCCTTAAAGAGATCCGCGCGCGACTCAGCTTCCTTGAAAGCGTCGGACTCGAATATCTCACGCTCTCGCGCCGCGCGGGCACGCTCTCGGGCGGCGAAGCGCAGAGAATAAGACTTGCGACACAAATCGGCTCATCCCTTGTCGGCGTGCTCTACGTCCTCGACGAACCGAGTATCGGTCTGCATCAGCGCGATAGCGAAAGACTTATCAACACCCTCTGCCGTCTGCGCGATCTCGGCAACACCGTCATCGTCGTCGAGCACGACGAGGAGATGATGCGCCGCGCCGACTTCCTCGTGGATATAGGACCCGGCGCGGGCGTACACGGAGGACAGGTCGTTGCCGCAGGCACTCCCGCGGAGGTTATGAAGGATAAAAACTCGCTCACGGGCGCATATCTTTCGGGCAGAAAGATGATCCCCGTCCCCGAGATCCGCCGCCCCGGCAACGGTAATTTCCTTAAAGTGCGCGGGGCTGAGGTCAATAACCTCAAAAAAGTTGACGTCGATATCCCGCTCGGATGCTTCGTCTGCGTAACCGGAGTTTCCGGATCGGGTAAATCCTCGCTTGTAAACGGCGTTATCAATCCCGTTCTTCTGACCAAGCTCAACGGCGCGCGCCGCAAAGCGGGCAAACATATTTCCGTTGAAGGCATCGAGCATCTCGATAAGGTAATCGACATCGACCAGAGTCCCATCGGACGTACACCACGCTCGAATCCCGCAACTTACACGGGACTTTTTAACGAGATACGCAATCTTTTTGCCAAGACACAGGACGCGATCGCGCGCGGCTACGGTCCCGGCAGATTCTCCTTCAACGTCAAGGGCGGACGATGCGAGGCTTGCGGCGGCGACGGCGTAAGATGCATCGAGATGCACTTCCTGCCCGACGTATACGTAACCTGCGACGTCTGCAAGGGTCAGAAATACAACCGCGATACGCTTGAAGTTAAATATAAAGGAAAGAATATTTACGAGGTTCTTGAAATGACCGCGGAGGAAGGCCTTGTCTTCTTCGACAGCATTCCGAAAATACGCAAATATCTGCAGACCCTCTGCGACGTCGGTCTGGGATACATCAAGATCGGTCAGTCCTCGACCACTATCTCGGGCGGTGAGGCACAAAGAGTGAAGCTTGCCACCGAGCTTGCCAAGCGCGGCACGGGCAAAACGATGTATATTCTCGACGAACCCACAACGGGACTTCACACCGACGACGTATCGCGCCTTCTCGGCGTTCTTTCAAGACTCGTTGACGCGGGCAATACCGTTCTCGTCATTGAGCATAACCCCGAGGTCATCAAGTGCGCCGACTATATCGTCGATCTCGGTCCCGAGGGCGGAGAAGGCGGCGGTACTGTTGTTGCCACCGGAACCCCCGAGGAAGTCTCAAAGGTCGAAGCTTCCTATACGGGAAGATTTCTCAAAGCGTCGCTTAATATGTAATATATACGCGCGGAGCCGTCACCTCCGCGCGTGTTTTGTTGAGTGATAGAATAAATATTCAAATATACTGCAAAAAGTTTCAACTAAATTTGAAAAAGGGGTTGACATTTGCATAAATATGCAGTATAATATGCAACATAGTCTTAAAAACACATTCACGAAAGGAATTATTATCATGAAAAAGATTATTTCTCTCGCGCTCGCTCTTATTATGATCTGCGGCGCAATGATCGCATTTGCTTCTTGTGAAAAGAAGGGCGATACCCTCGTAATGGCTACAAACGCAGCTTTCCCTCCTTATGAATATAAGGAAGGCGACGGTTTTGCAGGCATAGACGTTGAGATCGCACAGGCTATTGCAGAAAAACTCGGCAAGAAGCTTGAGATCGCTGACGTTGACTTCGGCGCTATCATCGGCGGTGTTCAGGAAGGTAAGTACGATTTCGGTATGGCAGGTATGACCGTTACCGAGAAGCGTCTTGAAAGCGTTAATTTCTCCACTACCTATGCAACCGGTATCCAGGTTATCATCGTAGCTGACGGTTCTTCCATTGAGTCCCTCGACTCCATCTTCGTGTTCGACGAGAACGGTGATCCTACAGCTCTTCAGAACTCCGATATCAAGGTTGGCGTTCAGCAGGATACCACCGGTGATATCTACTGCTCTGACGACATTACCAATTGGGGTCTCAACGACGTTACCGAGGACGGTACCATCACTACTGACCGCGTAATTCGCTACAAGACCGGCGCAGAAGCTGTTGAAGCTCTCAAGTCCGGCAAGGTTGACTGCGTTATCATTGATAACGAGCCCGCTAAGTCCTTTGTAGCAGCTAACGATGGTATCCACATTCTTGAGGGCGATAATGAGTACGCTATCGAGGACTACGCTATCTGCGTAGCTAAGGAGAACACCGAGCTTCTCGATCAGATCAACAAGGCACTTGCTGAACTTACCGAGGACGGCACCATCGGCAAGATCATCGAAAAGTACATCCCCAGCGGAAACTGATTTATATCAGCTATAACACGGGTGTTGCATTTCTGCAACACCCATGTTTGGTGTAAATAAGGTAAAAGTATGAAAGAATTTTTTCAAGAAATAAAAGATGAGTTTATATTAAACTTCATCGACGGAAATATGTGGAAGTGGCTTGTCGATGGCTTGAAGAACACCTTGATCATCACGTTCTTTTCGCTTATCATTGGCGTTGCTATCGGTATCATTGTTGCTTCCATTCGTTCTACGTTTGATAAAAACAGAGAAGTATACAAAAGGCAGGGCGGATTTATATATTATGCACAATGGAGCATAAACGCTCTTGCGAATGTTTATCTTACCGTTATCAGAGGTACTCCCGTTGTCGTTCAGCTTCTGATCTCGTATTTTATAATTTTCTCGTCGTCCAGAAACGGTGTCGGTATTGCGATATTTGCATTCGGTCTTAATTCCGGTGCTTATGTTGCCGAGATCTTCCGCGGCGGTATAATGTCTATCGATAACGGTCAGTTTGAGGCAGGTCGCTCACTTGGTTTTAACTATTTTCAGACTATGATCTATATAGTTATCCCTCAGGTTATAAAGGCTGTGCTTCCCACACTTTGTAATGAGTTTATCGTTCTGCTCAAGGAGACCTCGGTTGCCGGTTATGTTGGCATAATGGACCTTACAAAAGCAGGTGAGCTTATCCGCGGACGCACCTTCTCCGCGTTTATGCCGCTTATTGCCGTTGCTTTGATCTATCTAGTGGTGGTCGTTGTATTGACCGAACTTGTTAAGATCCTTGAAAGGAGGTTGCGCAGAAATGAAAGATAATTCTGTTATCATCGAAACGACCGGGCTCAAAAAGTATTACAGAGACGGAGCAATCAAGGCTCTTGATGACGTGAATCTTCAGATCAAACGTGGTGAAGTTGTTGTAATCATCGGTCCCTCGGGTAGCGGTAAATCTACATATCTTCGTTCGCTCAATCTTCTTGAGCTTCCCACGGACGGATCTATCGTTTTTAACGGCGTTGATATTGCAGATAAGCACGTTGATATAAATGTCCACAGACAAAAGATGGGAATGGTTTTCCAACACTTCAATCTCTTTCCTCACAAAACAGTTCTTGGCAATATGACGCTTGCTCCTGTCAAGCTTCTGGGCAAGACTAAGGCAGCGGCGGAGGAGAAGGCAATGGAACTGCTCAAACGCGTCGGTCTTGAAGATCGAGCGGATTCTTACCCCAGCCAGCTTTCCGGTGGTCAGAAACAGCGTATAGCGATCGTTCGAGCTCTTTGCATGGAGCCCGTCGTAATGCTCTTCGACGAGCCCACCTCCGCTCTTGACCCCGAGATGGTCGGAGAGGTACTTGAGCTTATGAAACAGCTTGCCGACGAGGGAATGACGATGGTCGTCGTAACTCATGAGATGGGCTTTGCCCGTGAGGTTGCCGACCGTGTGATCTTTATGTGTGACGGCAAGATCGCGGAGGAAGGAACTCCCGATGAGATCTTCTCGAACCCGCAGAACCCCAGAACCAAGCAGTTCCTCGACAGTATTTTATAAAATTTATGCTCCGACGGCTCAAAAAGTGCCGTCGGAGCTCATTTTTTGTTGCGTTTTGCGTAAAATTCACAATATCGTAATTGACAAAAAATTGCAGATAATATATAATATTATGGCTAATTTTTTCGGAGGATTTTGCTATGCCCCGTTTTTTTGTGTCAAAAGATTATATAAATGAAGAAGAGCGCATTATCTCCGTGCTCGGAGAGGATGCGTTTCATATTGCCCGTTCTTTGCGTATGGCTGTCGGCGACGCTCTCACCGTTTGCGACGGAGAGGGAAGAGATTACGATTGTACTCTCATAAAGATCCGCGATGACCGCGTGGATTGCAAGATGGAAAATTCAATGCCTTGCCCCGCAGAGCCGCCCTATAAGGCGACCGTATATCAGGCTCTCGTCAAGGGTGAGCGTCTTGACGTTGCCATTCAAAAATCGGTTGAATTCGGCGCGTCCGGGATCGTTCCTTTTGAGTCCTCGCGCTGTATCGTGCGTATGAAGGGCGAAAAGGAGGGCTCAAAGTCCCAACGCCGCCGCCGTATCGCGGCAGAGGCTGCAAAACAGTGCGGCAGAGGAATCATTCCCGCCGTGGCAGAGCCTCTTTCGTTTTCGGATATGATATCCGAAGCCGCAAAGGCGGATCTTGCCATCTTCTGTTACGAAAAAGAGGGCGAGCGTATGCTCGGCACAACTCTCGAGAGTCTCCGCGCTAACCCTCCGAAGAGTGTTGCAATAGTAGTTGGACCCGAGGGCGGGTTCTCTCCCGAAGAGGCGGAAAAGGCTGAAAATGCAGGTCTTTCACTTCTCGGACTCGGCAAAAGAATACTTCGCACGGAGAGCGCCGCGGCGTTCGTTCTTGCCTGCCTTTCATCCGAATTTGAGCTCAGATAAGCCTTTTGTGCACTTTTTCATAAATATTTTTTGGTGTTTATGAAATATTTACAAAAAAAGACCCCCAAAATTAGGACAAATATTCAAAAGCCTATTGAAATTTAACAAAAAATATAGTAAAATATAGTACAGTATATACAAAATTACTACCCAAACAAAAGGGAAATATCCCTTTTGCAGAAAGGATTGGATTTTTAGGATGTCTAACAGACTGTTTCAAGGCGTAATTCACCAGATGAAGGATACCGTCGATCGCGTTATCGGCGTAATTGACGAAAACGGAATCATTATTTCCTGTTCCGAGCTTGTAAGGATCGGCGAATCGAGAGCGGCGGCTCGCGACAACATGATCTATATGTCTTCTGTCGAGTCGTATTGCAAGGGCGGATATACATACCGTCCCATCGGATACGGAGTGAAGACCGAGTATCTCGTTTTCGTTGAAGGCGAGGATAAGATGGCGGACGTACTCTCCAAGATGCTTGCGGTTTCGCTTTCCAACATCAAAAATCTTTATGACGAAAAGTACGATAAGCGATCCTTTATCAAGAACATCATTCTTGACAATATCCTTCCCAGCGATATTTACATCAAGGCGAAGGAGCTTCATTTCAACACCGACGAGCACCGTGTCGTATTCCTTATCAAATTCCTCGGCAAGGCGGATATGCTCCCCTTCGAGATGCTGCAGAATATGTTCCCCGATAAGGCACACGAGTACATCATCAGCGTCGGCGAGCGCGATATCGTTCTCGTAAAGGACGTAAAGCCCGGCACCGAGGCACGCGATATGGAAAAGATCGCACAGAAGATCGCGGATACCCTCAATACCGAGTTCTACACCAAGGTAACCATCGGTATATCCACCATCGTCGATACTATCAAGGATCTCGCCGGTGCGTATAAGGAAGCTCAGGTAGCTATCGAGGTCGGTAAGGTATTCGAGACCGAAAAGAATATCATCGGTTATGAAAACCTCGGCATCGGCAGACTTATTTATCAGCTTCCCACCACTCTTTGCGAAATGTTCCTCCAGGAAGTATTCAAGAAGGGAAGCCTCGAATCACTCGATCAGGAAACTCTCATGACGATCCAGTGCTTCTTCGAGAATAACCTCAACGTTTCCGAAACCTCGCGTAAGCTTTTCGTACACAGAAACACCCTTGTATACAGACTTGAAAAGATCCGCAAGCTCACAGGTCTCGACCTGCGTGAGCTCGAACACGCGATCACATTTAAGGTTGCTTTGATGGTTAAGAAATATATGTCCACCAAGGGACTTAAATTCTGACCGCAATGATCGAATTTATAAACGTAACCAAAGAATACAGCGATACCGCCGCGTTGAATAACGTAAGCTTTCATATCGACGACGGTGAGTTCGTTTTCATAATCGGCCATTCGGGAGCGGGAAAAACGACCCTGACAAAGCTCCTCCTCCGCGAGGAAAAGGTGACCGAGGGAAAGATACTCGTTGACGGCATCGACGTGACGTCGCTTCCCGCGCGCAAGATCCCGCATTACCGCAGAAAGCTAGGTATGGTCTTTCAGGATTTCCGCCTTTTTCGCGATAAGACGGCTTACGAAAACATTGCTTGCATAATGCGCGCTGTCGGAACCCCCGGTTCCGAGATACGCCGCCGTGTTCCCGCGCTTCTCCGTACGGTCGCTATGGATGCCAAGAGCAAGCATTTTCCCCGCGAGCTTTCGGGCGGCGAACAGCAAAGGATCGCGCTTGCGAGAGCTATCGCAAACAACCCCGACATTATTATCGCTGACGAGCCGACGGGAAACATCGACCCCGAAATGAGCATCGAGATCATGAATCTCCTTGTCAAGATCAACCAGATCCTTGGCAAGACCGTCATCGTCGTTACACACGAAATGGAACTCGTCGAGCGCTTCGGACACAGAGTTATCACTCTTGACGAAGGTAAGCTCGGCTCGGATATAAACATCCAATCCGCCGCAGCGGATTTTGAAGATGCGGAGAATATGGGAGGCGAAAATGAGTAATTCAAACAAGCCCCGCCGCGTTTACAATCCCTTTTACTTTATCTTTGATGCATTCCGCAACCTCTGGAGACACAGGGTGACGGGAATCGCATCCGTCCTCGTGCTTTCCTCATGCCTCATCCTTCTGGGAGCTTTCGGACTTCTGATCCGCAATATTGACGTCAATATGGAAAAGCTCGGTCTCCTCAATGAGATCGTTGTATTTGCAGAATACGATGCTACCCCCGAGGAGCTGCAGATAATAGGCGAAGATATCAAGGCACTCGAAAACGTAACCTACGTCGACTTCGTATCCAAGGAATCGGGATTTGAGTCGATGAAGGAAACTTATCCCGATTACGCCGAGCTCTTTGATTCGATCGCCCAAAGCGGAGATAATCCCCTTGCTGATTCCTTTATCGTTACTTATAAGGACACCGCGGGCGCAAATAAGCTTGAATACGATCTTTTGCTGATCGAGGGCGTAATGAAGGTCAACAACCGAGTTGACTATGCCGTCGCGATCGAAAACTTCAAGAGCGGCGCATCCTTTGTCTTTATGTGGTTCATCATTCTCCTGCTTGCCGTCAGCCTTTTTGTCATCTTTAACACGGTCAAGCTCGCGGTTCACGGAAGAAGAACCGAAATAAGCATTATGCGCTTCATAGGCGCAACGAAGGGTTACATAATCGCTCCCTTTATTATTGAAGGTGTTTCGATCGGAGCGCTTTCCGCAGTTATAGCTTTCTTTGCCGATATGGGACTTTACGGCTATGCCGCAAAGATGATTGAGGGCGATAGCGAAGGAATTCTGAATATGTTCGATCTCGTACCCTATGCCGAAATGCAGACGGAACTGCTTGCAGTATTTATCCTGCTCGGAGTTGTCACCGGCGTTGCGGCAAGTATCATATCCCTTCAGAAGAATCTTAACAACTAACACACCAACGGAGTTAATAAATGCAAAACACAGGAACAAAAAAGGCGTCGGTCCGCGCAATATCCCTTTTTCTGTCGCTCTTTTTGCTCATTGCCGCAGTACCGATAACGGCTTCATCGGTCTATTACGACAAAGCCGATTATAACGACATTAAAACAGACGACCTCGAGGAAATGCGTCTGCAGCTTGAAGAGTACGACAAGATGCTCGCAGAGCTTAAAGCCGATATAAAGAAAGCTGAAAGTCTTCAGGCAACGGCTGATGAAACGCGCATGCTTTATCTGACCGCGGAGGCTGCCTATAACGATCAGTTGAAGGATCTTGAAAAAACAAGGCTTTATTATGAAAGTCAGCTTGAGCTTGTAGGCAAGGAGATATCTGCCGTCCGAGTTGAATATGATAAAGCATACGCAACCTTCCTTGACCTTCTCCGCATGAGCTACGAGCAGGGAAGCGCGAATTACATTGAAATATTGCTGGGAGCTGAAAGTTTTACCGATCTTCTGGCAAGAATAGACAGAGTGAACAGCCTTGTCCGTTACAGCGACACTCTTCTCAAAAATATCGACGAGCAGAAAAACGTACTTGACGCGAAGTACAGCCAACTTCTGAAGGATTCCGAGGCTCACGAGGCTGCTATTGCCGAGCTTGAAGCCAAGGCTGCCGAGATCGAGCAGTGGAAGGCAGAAAACGAAGCAAGCCTTGCGGCAATCGAAGCTGAAATAGCAGAGCTTACCGGTGCCAAGGGTGAATACGAAAGCCTTTCCGCTATGCTTGACGCCGACTTCGAAGCAGAAGTCGCCGCGGCTATCAAAGAAGAGAACGAGCGCCGCGAACAGATAGCTATCGAAAAGGAAAAGGAAGAGGAGCGCAAGCGTCAGGAAGCTCTTGCGGAGGCTATCCGCAAGCAGTCCTATCTCTGGCCGGTGCCTCCGTCATTTAACTATCTGTCCTTTGAATACGGCATCAGAACTCTTTCCGAGCTTGGATATTACAACAAAATGCATTACGGCATCGACATTCCCGCCTACCGCGGAACCGATATCTATGCTTCCAAGGCAGGAAAAGTCCTCATCGCAAAGTATCATTCTTCGTACGGATATTACGTTCTTCTCGATCACGGAAACGGATATAACACCCTTTACGCGCATTGCTCAAAGCTTTTTGTAAAAGCGGGAGATTACGTTGATCAGGGTCACGTTATTGCCGCAGTCGGCACAACGGGCTCGAGCACGGGCAATCATCTTCATTTTGAAGTGAGAGTTAACGGCGAAAAGGTCGATCCGCTCAAATACGTAAAGAAACCCTAAGGTGAACCAATGAAAAAAAGAATATCAATATCTACACTGATACTCATTCTTATTGCGGCTATGCTTCTCACCGCGATGTCGTCCTGTGCTCTGGCGGATTCTTATTACAGAGATGATTTCCTTGTTGGACAGGAAGGCGAGCCTGCAATCAGCAATAAGCTTGAACAGATCATTACCCTATTTAAGGACTATTCCTATTATGAAATAGACGAAGAAGTCCTTTGCCGCGCTCTGGTCAGCGGTATGGGAGTTTCTGTCAACGACAGATATGCCGAATATTACGACGCTGAGGAATTCGCGCTGATGACAGCCGAAAACCAGGGCGAGACCCAGGGTATCGGTGTTACAGTTATCGAAAACCCCGATTATAAATGTATCGAGATCATCTCGGTGCTTCCCAATTCGCCCGCGCTTGCCGCAGGCGTTGAGCCCGGCGACTTGATAGTTTATATCGGTTCGGGCGAGAATAAAGAATCGGTATCCGAACTCGGATACTACGCTGCTCTTGCAAAGCTCCAGGGTCTCAAGGGAACTCTTTGCGAGTTCACCGTCCGCCGCGGAGAGGGATACGCCGAGGAAGTGGAATTCTCGATAATGCGAGATAAATTCACCTCCGAATCGGTTATGTACCACGTTTGCGAGACCGATGCGAAGGTCGGTATTGTCAAGATCACCCAGTTTGATCTGACCACCCCTTCACAGTTCTGCACCGCAATGGATGCACTTATAGCGCAGGGCGTCGAGTATTTTCTCTTCGACGTTCGTTATAACGGCGGCGGAGACCTTGCGTCTATCAAGGCGGTTCTGAGCTTTATGCTCAACGAAGACGACGTCCTCATCAAGACCCGTGACCGTTCCGGATTCGAGGACGTAACCAAGGTTGCGGAAGTCAAATATGCGCCCACAGATCCTTATTCTGCCTGCAACGTAACGAAAAAGGATATCGCAAAATACCGTGATAAGGTAATGGGCAAGTCGGCAGTTCTGGCAAACGAAAGTACCGCGTCCGCCGCGGAGCTCTTCACCTGCGCACTTATGGACTACGGAATTTCCGAGATCGTCGGTACGACGACATACGGAAAGGGAAGTATGCAATCCATCTTCTCGCTCGCATACTTCGGTTTTGACGGAGCGGTCAAGATGACCACAAAGATGTATTTCCCGCCCATCTCCGAGGGATATGACGGCATCGGCATCAAGCCCGATCTCGAGGTCGAACTCGATGAAGCTTTGAAAAATAAAAATATATATAAAATCACCGACGCGGAAGACAACCAGATCCAGGCGGCTATCGACCTCATCGGTAAATAAGGGAGAAAAATCATGGCAACAAAACCTATCTACTACACCCAAGAGGGTTACAACGAGCTTGTAGCAGAGCTTGATTATCTGAAAAACACACGCCGCGCCGAAGTTATCCACGATATCGAAGTAGCCCGCGGATTCGGAGACCTTTCCGAGAACGCCGAGTACGATGAGGCGAGAACAGAACAGGCGAGAGTCGAGAGCCGCATCAAGGAACTCGAGGATAAACTCCAGAACGCAGTTATTATCGACGAAACCCAGATCGACTCGACTATAGTTTCGGTCGGTTCCACAGTTACCGTATTTGATAAAGCAGACGAAATGGAGATCACCTACGTTATCGTCGGCTCCAACGAGGCATCCCCCGCAGAGCTCAAGATCTCCGATATGTCCCCCATCGGCCGCGCTCTCGTCGGCAAGAAGGCAGGCGCAACCGTAACCGTAGACGCACCTTACGGCAGCTTTGAGATGGATATTCTCAAGGTTGAAAGAACCAAGAATAAGTAAGAAAGGAGCCATAGTTATGGCTGACATTATAAACAACGAAAATGCCGTCGAGTCTTCCGAGGTGAACGTGTCCTCGGAGATCGAGATCAGACGCGCGAAGCTTGAAAATCTTATTGAAACCGGCAAGAATCCCTTCGAGATCATGAAGTACGACGTCACCGCTTATTCGGCTGACATCAAGGCTGATTTCGAGAAGTGGGACGGCAAGACCGTAGCTCTCGCAGGCCGTATTATGAGCCGCCGTGATATGGGTAAGGCAAACTTTATCGACCTTGCTGACGGCAAGGGCAGAATTCAGTGCTACATCCGTATCAACGACGTCGGCGAAGACGTATTTGCTGATTATCGCAAGTGGGATATCGGCGACATCATCGGCATTGAGGGCTTCGTATTCCTCACCCGCCGCGGCGAGATCTCGATCCACGCACAGAAGCTTACCCTCCTTTCCAAGTCCCTCCTTCCTCTTCCCGAGAAGTTCCACGGACTTAAGGACACCGATACCAGATACCGCCAGAGATACCTCGATCTTATCGTCAACCCCGAGGTCAAGGATACCTTCGTAAAGCGCAGCCTTATCATGCGCGAGCTCCGCGCGTTCCTCGACTCCAAGGGCTTCCTTGAAGTTGATACACCCATCCTCACAACTCACGAGATCGGTGCTGCAGCAAGACCCTTCAAGACACACCATAACACTCTCGACCTTGATATGTTCCTCCGTATCGAAACAGAGCTTTACCTTAAGCGACTTATCGTTGGCGGCTTTGACAAGGTTTACGAGGTTGGCCGTATCTTCAGAAACGAAGGTATGGACACAAAGCATAATCCCGAGTTCACATCTATCGAGCTTTACCAGGCTTACACAGACTATAAGGGCATGATGGATATCGTTACAGAAATGTATCCCATGCTTGC
>JAZSLM010000002.1:0-12823 GCA_045535375.1 Eubacteriales bacterium | reverse complement strand
CTTCGGAAAACCGACAGAGTCGACGGGCGAGTTCGTTACTTTTGGGCTGCGCCCCCTTCACCCCTGCATTGCAAGTGCGAACATAGCTGTTTGCTCATTATTTGTGCAATCACTATATGTTAATTTACAATTTAAGCTTGTCAGCAGTCTGAATCCGCCCGAAAATTCGGGTGGATTTTTATTTTTTCAAAAAGATTGAAAATTTGAGGATACTTATCACGAATTCTAAAAATTTATTTTTTGGTGTTTACAAAGCTCATAAAATATGATATAATATATTTGCTACACCAACAAAATAGAAAAATTTTGGTATTTTATTCTTAACGGAATAACTATGCCTTATTTTGTCATATCATTTTTTTGAATTTGGTAAAAGCGCAGATTCTACAAAAAATGATATGATTAATACCATATTTCTATTTTGTTTGTGTAGCAGCAATCGGAGTTTGCGTTTTTCGGTGCGCGGCTTCGGCTGCGCACTTTTTATATTGGAGGAAAACAAAATGAAACCAACGCTGTCGAGTCTCTGGTAGGAAAAATCCATCCCGGTAACGAAAAAAAGGGAAACGATGAAAAAGTAAAAGAGCTTCGCGGCAATCTTGAAAACTGCTATGACATCCTCTGGAATAAACTCGACAGCGACGGCAAACAGATTTTAGGCAAGCTCAAGGATTGCCATACCGAACTTTCGCTTATTGAAAATGAAGACTCATTCATTCAAGGCTTTTCCCTTGCGGTAAAAATGATGACCGAGGCGCTGGCTGAGTGAAGCCGGCGCATTAATAATTCGGACTTTTTATAACGGAGTGCAAAAACAAACAAGACTTGCGCGCTCGATCTCGCCCCTCCCGCTTGCGGGAGGGGGTGGGGTGGGCAGTCAGCGATATGCGGGATTATACAGCCCGAAGAAAACCAAGGGAGAAATATAATAAGATGAGAAGCGCCGCCCACGGACGGCGCGCGATATGCTCGCTGCGCGAGCGCGATATGTTTCACACGATATATCGGCACAGCCGATACGATATGTTCCGCTTTGCGGAACGTTTTTATTGACAAAAAGTATTAAAAGTGATATAATATGTTTGGCGAAAGCCCGTAGGAGTACCATATCGGTGCGGTTGCTTCCTCTTATCTTGAGGAAGTTGAAATCTTTTTTACCTTCCTCATAAAGAGGGAGGTGATAACAATGTACATTACTTGGGAAGCACTTTTCCTTTTTTGCACACTTCTTGTTGCAATCATCAGTCTTGTAATTGACATCTATAAAAAAAGATAACCGCCTCACTTCCACATAAGGCGGTTATCTTTTTAACCGTATTTCGGAAGCAACCGTATCGGTGCTCCTACGTTATTATTATACAACGATTTTTTAATTTTGTCAATGCTTTTTTATAATTTTGAAAACAGAAAATTTCCGCCGCGGCGGATTTTTTCCTTTTTGAAAAGCGCCCTACGGCTCTGTCGGTTTTCCGTAGGAAAATGGAGGCGGAGCCGACAAGACAGAGTCGACTTTTGCCAAAGGCAAATATGTCTGCGGACGGCGCACGACATGCTCGCTGCGCGAGCGCGATATGCTTCACACGATATATCGGCACAGCCGATACGATATGTTCCGCTTTGCGGAACGTTTTTATTGACAAAAAGTATTAAAAATGATATAATATGTTTGGCGAAAGCCCGTAGGAGTACCATATCGGTGCGGTTGCTTCCTTCTATTTCGGAGGAAGTGTAGTCTTTTTTGCCTTCCTCCGAAAGGAGGGAGGTGGTATTATGGGAGAATATATTACATGGGACGATCTTATTAAGATCGCTATGCTTATTATTGCCATCATAACCTGTTTCAAAAACAAAAAAAGATAACCGCCCTGCTTCCAACTAGTGCGGTTATCTTTTAATTAGCACGGAAGCAACCGTATCGGCGCTCCTACGTTATTATTATACAACGATTCTTTAATTTTGTCAATGCCTTTTTATAATTTAATATTTTTTTCTTAAATATCCCAACAAACTTCCCCGAAAATCTTGATTTCTTAACAAAAAAAGTGTATAATATAGAGTGGAATTAAATTTACTCACAAGGAGACAAAAAAATGGCACTTGTAACAACCAAGGAAATGTTCAAGAAGGCTTATGCCGGCGGCTATGCTATCGGCGCCTTCAACATTAACAACATGGAGATCATCCAGGCTATCACCGAGGCAGCTGCTGAGGAAAAGTCCCCCGTAGTTCTCCAGGTATCCGCAGGCGCACGTAAGTATGCTAAGCACGCATATCTCATGGGCCTTGCTCGCGCAGCAGTTGAGGACAGCGGCGTTGATTTCGCCCTTCACCTTGACCACGGCGCAGATTTTGAGATCTGTAAGTCCTGCATCGACGGCGGTTTCACCTCCGTTATGATCGACGGTTCTCATTTCGATTACGAAGACAATATCGCTCTTACCAAGAAGGTCGTTGACTACGCCCATGCACGCGGATGCGTTGTTGAGGGTGAGCTCGGCGTTCTTGCAGGCGTTGAGGATGACGTTGTAGCTGAGCACTCCTCCTACACCCGTCCCGAAGAGGTTGAGGATTTCGTTACCCGCACCGGCGTTGACTCCCTCGCTATCTCCATCGGTACCTCCCACGGCGCATATAAGTTCACTCCCGCACAGTGCACCAGAAACGAGAAGGGCATCCTTGTCCCTCCTCCTCTCCGCTTTGACATTCTCGAGGAGATCGGCAAGAGACTTCCCGAGTTCCCCATCGTTCTCCACGGCGCGTCCTCCGTACCCCAGGAATACGTTGCAGAGATCAACTCTCTCGGCGGTGAGCTCCCCGATGCAGTAGGCATTCCCGAGGAGCAGCTTCGCCGCGCAGCTCAGATGGCTGTTTGTAAGATCAACATCGACTCCGACATCCGTCTTGCTATGACCGCAGGCATCCGTCGCGTTCTTACCCAGAACCCCGCAGCATTCGACCCCAGAGATTACCTCAAGGTCGCTCGCGAGGAAGTCAAGAAGATGGTCAAGCACAAGATCGTCAACGTCCTCGGTTCTTCCAATACTCTTTAATTTCGTTTGCGGAGCAACGTCTTTTTGGCGTTGCTCTGTTTTTTATATTTATTGGTTTTATTTATATAAATAAGCACTTGATTCAGTGCAATACAGACTCCGCCACCCCTCATCCGTCAGCCCCAAGGGCTGACACCTTCTCCCAAGGTCCGGGAGAAGGCTAAAAGTTAGTGCAAACCTCTTTGGATATTCAGCGAACGCCGTATCAGCTTAACTTATTGAAAGCAAATAGGAATTTTTTATAAAATAATTGAGCGCTCGCGGCAGAGTTTGTACTAAAATTTTTCGATAAAATATTCCTATTTGACCAACAAAATTATAGCATTGAATAATATTCGCTGCACAAACAAGCGATTAGCACCAACCATCAGCCTTCTCCCGGACCTTGGGAGAAGGTGTCAGCCCTTGGGGCTGACGGATGAGGGGTGGCGGAGTCTGCACCAAACTTATAACAGAAATATGTATAACAGCACAAAAAACCACAAGCTGACGCCGATCTCAAAGGTTTTAAGAAAAAATATGACTCCCGAAGAAAAACATCTTTGGTATGATTTTCTTAAAAAACTCCCGATAACGGTGCACAGGCAAAAGGTTGTTGACAGATACGTTGTGGATTTTTATATTGCAGAGCCGAAAATCGTCATCGAACTTGATGGAAAACAGCACCTGCGTCCGCAAAATGCGGAAGCCGACCGCGAAAGAGATGAATATCTCGCAAGCCTCGGGATTGAGGTTTTACGATATAAAAACCGTCAAGTCAACGAGTATTTTGAAAGCGTTTGCAAGGATATTTTGAAGCATATCGAAACAAGAACCGGATTACAATTTGATAATATAAGGAGAATATGACATGATCAAATACGGTATCCAGACGGGCAAGCAGAATGCTGACCCGACCGCAATGTTTACGGCAATTAAGAACGCGGGCTTTGACTCGGTTCTCGTCAGCCTCAGCGGTACTTTTGACAACGAAAAGCAGATCGAGATCATCCGCTCGCTCGGTCTTAACATCGACAACTGCCACTCCCCTTGGAAAAACATCAACCATTTCTGGAGAGATAATCTTGAGGGTCAGGGCGCGTTCGAGATGCTCCGCGATAACCTCATCGAGTGCGGAAAGTTTGATATTCCACGCGCGGTCTGGCACGTTTCCTCGGGCAACAACTATCCGCCCATCTCCCAACTCGGAATGGACAGAATGGCAAAACTCATCGAGGTTGCCGACAAGGCGAACGTCGATATCTGCCTTGAAAACCAGAGATTTTTCCACTTTATCGACTACATATACGCAAAGCTCGACTGCCCCAGACTGAAATTCTGCTACGACAGCGGCCACGAGGCTTGCTTCTCGCAGACAAAGCTTGCGCTTCCGAAGTACCGTAACCGCCTGGCGGCTCTCCATCTGCACGACAACAGCGGCAAGTACAACGCCGACGAGCACCTTCTCCCCGGTCGCGGCACCGGCGTTGACTGGGATTACGTTCGCAAGAATCTTGAGGGCTACGAGGGCATCATCTCGCTCGAGGTCAAGAGGATCCCCGAAATGAGCCTTGACGAATTCTATGCGGCAGCTTTCGAGTCGGCTAAGTTTGTAAAGGCATAAAATGAAAAAATTCGGATTTTTACTTATTCTTTTCGCGCTTATTCTGACGGTATCCTGCGGGGAAGAAGGCGATCTTCCCGAAACTACGGTGACGGAGGCGGTCGAGACCGAGGATGAAACGACAGCTCTCATACCCGTCGAGTCCGCAACCGTGACGGTCGAAAACCCCGATTGGGGATTCCCCGCGCATGATATCGAGGTCGCGGACACGAATATTCTCACAGCTGAGCTTATCAAAAGCTCGGGCAACGTGACGATCACCTCTCATCACGTCGGCGAGACCGAGATCGCAGTCCTTGACTGCTTCGGTCACAAGGCAACCGTCAAGGTGAAGGTTTCGGAGAACGGCAATATTTCATACGAGGCGATCCCATGCACCGAGGAATTCGTAAGCGCGCTGAAATACGGCGTTACCGGAAGCAAGACCTCGACGGGTCTCCCCGATCAGTCGTCAAAGCTCCAGATGGTCATTGATAAGGTGGCAAAGGAAGGCGGCGGCGAGATCTTCATCTACCCCGGTTTTTACAACATCAAGCTGCTGACGATGCGCGAGGGCGTGACGCTGAAAATGTACTCGGGCTTCACCGACGCGCGCGAGGGCTACACCGACGAGCTTGCGGAAATGGTCAAAAAGGGCGAGGTCACGGTGCTTCTCGTCACAAGAATTCTCAACACGGCTTACAATGATTACGCCAACAACGGCTCGAAGAATTTCACCCTCAGCGGAGGCGTGATCGACAACAACCACTCGACCCAGTCGACCCTGCTTTTCGGACTTTCCGAGAATATCGTTGTGGAAAACATGATATTCAAGGATATGAAGAACAACCACGTCATTCAGGTCACGGGATGCAATAACGTAACCATCCGCAACTGCATCTTTGCGGGCTTTGAGTGGGGCGGAACTTTCACGCGCGAGACCATTCAGATCGAGCAGTCGCATCCCGGCGCGCACGGCGGAAACGTCGAGACCACTCCGATCCGCTTCTACGATGGCGACATCCACGGATGCCGCGACGTTGTCATCGATTCCTGCTATTTCGGTCCCTCGGATGAGCTTCCCGGCGCGCATATCGCGATCGGTCACCACGGCACGGCGCACGAGGCTGTCTGCGACGGCTTCAAGATCACAAACAACGTCTTTGACCGTCCCACCTACGCGGGCATCAGATTTGCAAACATCGTGAACGTCGAGATCACGGGCAACACCTTCATCGCAGATAAGGATTCGAACAAATTCTGCGACGAGGCAGACCCCGCGTTCATCATTCTTTATTCAAACACAAGCAACGTGACCTACGATAACGTTGTGGATGGCAGAAAGGTCACCAAAGCGCAATCCTTCGAGCTTTCGGGCTCGCAAGACGTGATCATTTCCGGCAACTCATTCACGGTCGGCAAGGGCTCGGACAAGAAGATCATCGTTGCTACCGGAAATACCACAGTCCCCGGCGTGACGTACAAGGAAAATATCCTCCGTCAGGACACCTACAACAGCAAGCCCTATATGCTTACGGGTTATTTCAAGTCAACCAACTTTATCGGAAATATCAATTTCACCGAAAATGCAGTCAAGTATGAAGGTCAGCCGGCTTTCAAGACCTACGCTTTCAGATTCCAGAACGTTTACGGATTGAATTTTGAAAACAACAGCCTCGATTTCGTTTCCTGCAGCTTCAGCAAAAACGATAACGGGATCACAGGTTTTTCCAAATCCGCGATCCGCGAGGGCGAACAGGCAAGGACCTACGTCATTCAGGGGCGCGCGACGAGCAGATACGTCCTTCTCAAACACGCGGACGGCTCCGAGGCTAAACTGATCTTCACCACTACCGATTCTCACAGCATCGTGGTTGGCGAGGGCGGACGCATCGAGATCTCGAATGACAATAAGGGCAACGTTATCGTCACATTGATAGCTGATGAGGGCTACGTCTTTGACGGTTGGACGACCGCGGAGGGCGCCTTCACCAAGACCGGAAACGTAAAGATCGCATCTAAAACCATTTTCACAGCAAATTTCAAGAAGAAATAAACGTCTTTTTAAGAAAGGAACCACAAAAATGCTTATTTCAACACAGACCGGCGTTGCCGTTGGCAGACTCGGATTTGAACAGGGCGTTCTTATGCTCAAGAACGCGGGCTACGATTGCCTCGACCTCTCGCTTTTCGAGATGATCCGCGATGACAGCGTTTATATTGCGGGCGATTGGAGAAAGGTCGTCGAGGAGCGCAAGGCTTACTGCGACGCGAACGGTATCGTCTTCAATCAGTCGCACGCGCCCTTCTCCTTTGCCTGGGCGGACGAAAATATCCGCGAAAATATCGCTAAACCCCGCGTCGAGCAGTCGCTCGAGGTCAGCGCAATGATGGGCGTCAAGATCGTCGTCGTTCATCCCCTGCACTGGATGCCCTACCTCGGACACGAAAAGGAGATCAACGATCTCAATATCGCGTACTACAAGTCGCTCATTCCGATCGCGCGCCACTACGGCGTAAAGATCGCGCTTGAGAACATGTGGCAGAGAGAGCTGAAGCGCAAGTGCATCTGCACCGACGTTGCCGGCTTTGCAAAGGATCACGCAGACCTTATCGACGCCATCGACAGCGAATGGGTAGTTGCTTGTCTTGACGTCGGCCATTGCTCGCTCGTTGGCGAGGAGGCGGAGGACACCATCCGCATTCTCGGCCACGACAGACTCAAGTCGGTCCACCTCCACGACAACGACTATCAGGGCGACCGCCACACCCTTCCCGGACTCGGACAGATGAACTGGGATAACATTATGAAGGCGTTCGACGACATCAAGTACGACGGCGAATTCACCTATGAGGCAGACGCGTTCCTCAAGGGATTTGGCACCGATTATCTGCCTAAGGCTTGTGAGTTTATGGTGCAGACCGCGAAGTATCTGGTTTCGAAGACGAGTCTTTGATATTAGTGAACAGTGGTCAGAAAGATGCGAGTGATAATTTTATTTGCATCTCTGAATCATTGCATTGTCAGATAATTTAATTACAAAAGGGGCTGCTTCATTAAGCGATGAAACAGCCCCTCAAATTTTGCCATATTGCCTGCCGACATATTATAGTACGAGAAATAATAATTAAAATAATCGTACGAGTTTGTAGGGGAGGGCGCCTCGACCTCCCAAGCCCAACAAAAAGTTTGATGAACAAGAAATCAAGAAAATTAATTTTCAGTTTCTGTTTTTGATCAATAAAATAATTTTATGCAGTCCGGGAGGTCGAGGGCTGTACAGTGCAGTATGATTATATACAGGTAGTGCAAGATGATTGTATACAGTTTTGTGATATAATATAAGGCAGAAAAATGACCTAAAAGGAGGTTGTTCAAATGCCTTGGAAGGACAAAACTGTGGAAGAATTAAGAAAAGAATTTGTAGAGGCAGCAAAGACCTCAAAAAACTTCAGTTCACTCTGCCGAGAGTTCGGCATAAGTCGAAAAACAGGCTACAAGTGGGTAGAGCGAAATAATCAATCTTGCTCAATGTCAGACCGAAGCCACGCTCCATTACACATTCCCGGCAGAACACCGACAGAAATCGAAGAAGCCATCTTGCGTGTTCGCGCCGACAATCCCGAATGGGGCGCGAAGACTATCCTAAAGGTGCTTGAAAACAACGGTTACACTGACCTGCCGTGCATTCGTACCGCAAACAATATTCTGCAAAGAAACGGCTGCATCAGCGAAACGGAGTCACAGAAACGCAAGAAATTTCTCCGCTTTCAGCGTGAACACTGTAATGAGCTTTGGCAGATCGACTTCAAAGGAGATTTTCCGTTGCTCGACGGTACGCGTTGCTTTCCGCTCGACATCATTGACGATTGTTCTCGCTATTGCCTCGGCATATATCCAAAGAACAACACACTCGGAGTAACGCAAAGTATGGAGCAAGTTTTCAAGGAATATGGGCTTCCTAAGGCCATTTTATCCGACAATGGCGGTCAGTTTGCGGGGTTTAAGGGTGGATACACACAATTCGAGAAATGGCTTATGGATCTGGATATACTCCCTATCCACGGTCGACCGTTACATCCTCAAACGCAAGGTAAGATCGAGCGTTTTCATCGCACGATGAAGAATGAATTGCTTAAAAGGCATGCTTTTCTCGATCTCGCAGATGCAGATAAACACCTCAAGGAATGGCGTACCAAGTACAACGAGGTCAGACCTCACGAGGCGATAGATATGCGATGTCCTGCGGATGTTTACATACCGAGCGAGAGGAAGTATCCGGATAAGATCAAGTCTTACGAGTACGATGGACTACACCGAATCCTGAAGGTTAACTATAAGGGTTATTTGAGATTTGATCGCAAGGAATTTTATCTGAGTGAAACGATGGTGGGCGCTGAACTCGAACTTCGTCCGAGTGAAGGAACCTGCGCATCGTTGATCTATCGCAATTACAAGATTGCGGAGATAGATCTTTGGGCAGAGCAACTGCTCAACCGACGTATTTCGAGACTTTCTTAACGTCGCGCGCCGCGTTAAAAAAGCTCACTCCGCTACGCTCCGTTCGCTTTTTTAACGCGTTTTTGCTAAATCTCAATGTGTATACAATCCTCTTGCACAATTGTTTACAATCATGCTCTTGACAGAGGGCGCCCTCCCCTACAAACTCGTAATATTATTCTGTTGTAATAATTATATATATATTTCTCGTATTTCTATAAAACAAATTAATGACGCAGCCCCACTTTTTTCATTCTTCAATTTCATTAAAATAATCTCTGTCGAAAAATTCCTTGAGAGTAATACCCGCGCCCTCGCAAAAGCGCTTGACGGTGATGACTTTCGAGCACTTCGTCCGACCCTTCATAAGATCATAGATAGCGGAAGGCGACATCCCGCCCTTCAGCGACGCATCGCAGATATTCACGCCTTTTTCCTCGCAGATCTCATTTATTCTCTTGACAATAGCATCGTTCAGTTTCATAATTACCTACCCTTTTTCACGGAATTCCGTAATTATTATAGAACGAAATATTATTTTTATCTCGTGGAGTTCCACGATTATAAGCATTTGGAGAGAAAAAATGAAGCTGACGCCGTATTGATATTTTGGGATGGAAAGACGAAAAGTACGGTAAACATCGCAAATTACGCCTCAAAAAAGGGAAAAAGCGTGACGGTTGTATTTGTATAATATCTCCTTGCCGTTCGTGCAGTACAGACTTCGCCACCCCTTGCGAAGCAAGGAGCTAATTACGTCACGCTTCCGCGTGCCACATTCTCCCAAGATCCGGGAGAAGGCTTAAGGATTGGGCGATAATCGCTAAATATTCAGCGAAGATGATTTAGCAATATAATTTTACATATCAAAGTGGAATATTTTATTGAAAAAGTTTGCAAAAATTCTATTACGAGTGCGAAATGATTCAAATAAAATATTCCTATCTGCTTTGAATGGGTTAGTCTGGCACAGTGTTCGCTGAATTGCAAAGAAGTTCGCACTTACCCCTAAGCCTTCCCCGGTGGGTGAAGGCTTATTTGAAGTCTTGCTCAATTTTCTGAATACTGTTTTAATAAAAACATAATTCGGCGTAATTTCAAGCCAAATTCCGCAGTCTTGCACCTATGTAACAGATATCCGCACTCGCTCAATCAGCCTTCTCCGGGTGGAGATATTTGCAAACCGCGGGGAGTGATGAATAAGGTAAAAAATTCTCGGATATTAAGAAGTTTTTCCTTCAAAATATCCGAGAATACTTATTAATAATATTGAATAACCGTTCAGATCTCACCGATCAGCATTGATCCTACTATGTTTTTCATATTTTCCTCGTCAACTCGCTTATATGAGAGCCGACATATCCGCGTTCTGCGAGAAAGGCGCAGGCATCAAGCACTCTTGACTCGAAATCGGGGAGGTGACGGCGGTAGTCGGGGTGGAAGTATTGCTCGTGGATCATCAGCGAGATGAATCCGCCACGGTGAGGGTCGTCCGCGATCCAAGGCAGGGCGGACATTACGTCATCGTAGGTCTTTTCATTGAGAACGAGATCGATCTGCGCGAAGATGATATCCTCGTCTTTGTCGTACCAGAAATCCCGCGAGCCGATGTGGTCGAGGGCTTCGCCGTCAAAATAGTAGGAAACGCTCGCATCTCCCTTCGGGTTGCGTCTGAAATATCCCGTCAGCGAGCGCAGACCAAGAGAGTGCAGGGCGCGGACGCATTCGCGGTTTGCCTCGCCCCAATGGACGGTGGTCGAGTTCGTCAGCACGCTCTCACCCGCAAAGCGGATTATCTCGCGGCGTATCTTTTCGTGGTCTTCCGCGATTTTTTCTGCTGTTGCGAACTTATAAGGCATGTCGGGGAACTCGGCGTTTGCGTGAAATGCGAGTTTGAGCCAATCCGAATTTGCCTCGAATTCCGATTTGAACTTATCCGTCATCATCGAAAGATTGAAATAGTCGGGATGGGCGGAGAAATACTTCGCGTCGGGAACGTATTCGTAGAAAAGATTGAGATGCACCTTCGCGCCGCACCGGTCGTGCGCTTTTTTGTAGAGCGCGAGGTAGGCGTTATCGAAGATCGATGTATATTTGTCCTTATTCAGCGTGATATCCTGCAAAAAGAGGATGTTATCGTCGGAAGAAAGGCGGAATTTACCAACGGGATCGGCGAATCTGAGCAGAGTTACCGAGCAGATCTCGCCGTTGGCTTTATTTTCAGCCTTAAGAGTGCTCTTGTAATCGGCGATAAGGACTTTTGCAGACCAGATGCCGTCCGAGAACGTGGCTTTTTCGCCGCCAATGAAGATATCGGCGCCCTCGGGCGCGGAGACGCGCGCCTCGATCAGTATGCCGTTGGGGGTGGGGATCCCGTCGTTTTTATTGATGCAGTCGCCGTCCTGCGGGGACAGGAATCTCATTTTTCGAGTGATGCGTGGTACTGCGCGATCCGGTCGGCGATGATCTGCACGTCGGCGTCGGTGATCCAGCCGCTGTTATAAGCCTGCTCGATCGAAACGAGCTTGCCGTCCTTATATGCCGTTATTTTTTTCAGCGTGCCGGTCTCGAGGGGGTAATCGCCGAGGATGTATATCTCTTCTTTGGCATTCATAGTGGTGCCGCAGATGATAACGCCGTTTACGGTTCCGAGGTAGGGAGTGTAGACGTTGTTCTGGATGAGCTTCATGCCGTAGTATATTTTCTCCGCCTGCTCGCGCATATCCTCGGATTTCGAGGCAACGTATTCGTCGTAAGAGCCGAAGTATTCATCTCTGTAAGCCGCGTTGCAAGCCTCGATCTGCTCCTCCGTCAGAGGCTCGAGATCGCGGGTGAATTTGTAGTAAGGATCGTCCGCGCAAGACGCGAGAGTGCAGAGAAGCAAGGCGAAAACAAAGAAAAGTGAAAGAGCTTTGGTTTTTGAGGATATCATATTATTTTTCCTTTCAAATACATAGTAATTAATTATACCACGAAAGGGCGGGGGTTGTCAATAGAATATGTGATGAAGGAGCGAAAACCTCCCGAAAGGGGAGGTTTTAGGTTACTGACAAACTCATATTCTAATAAATGATATGTTAAAGTGAACAAAAACAGTCAAACAGCTGTGTTCGCACACGCAATGCAGGGGTGAAGGGGGCGCAGCCCAAAAGTAACGAACTAACCCGTCGACTCTGACGGTTTTCCGAAGGAAAACGGCGGTGTTCAGCCGCCGAGGCAAAGCCGACTGTTGAGCTTCGCTCAACTATGTCATCCTGAGGGCACGTCCGCAGACGTGTGGTGCCCGAAGGATCTCGTGACGACCGAGTTGTTCCTCGGTCGTCGCGGTGCCTGTACGGTGGAATTTGATGTGAATAACCGTAAAACTAAAGACAAACAGCTTTGTTCGCACGTTCCAAAGTCAATATAAACGAAATCACTGTGTAATTTTGAAAGTACACAGTGATTTTTCATTTTCATATACATTTAGTTTTTTGGTGCAGTACAGACCACTTCGCCAGCACCGCGACGCGCAAAGAACAATTTGCGCGTCACGAGATCCTTCGGCGGCAAAGCGGCCTGCGGGCGCCGCCTCAGGATGACATAGTTGAGCAAAGCTCAACAGTCGGGTCTGCCTCGGCGGGTGGACACCGCCGTTTTCCTTCGGGAAACCGCCAGAGTCGGCGGGGGGGGTCGTTACTTTTGGGGTGC
>JAZSLM010000095.1:0-12906 GCA_045535375.1 Eubacteriales bacterium | reverse complement strand
CTGAGCAAGCGATCTTGATACCTCTTGCGCCGAGCTTCATTGTTCTGCCGATTGCCTGCTTCATTGCACGTCTGAATGCAATTCTCTTTTCGAGCTGCTGAGCAATATTCTCAGCTACGAGCTGTGCATTTAAGTCAGGATTTTTAACTTCGTTGACATTAACCGATACAGGCTTGCCGAGGAAGGCTTCAATATCCTGTCTGAGCTTTTCAATTTCTGCGCCGCCCTTACCGATAATCATACCGGGCTTCGCACAATGAATCAAAACCTTAACTCTGGCGCTGTCTCTTTCGATTTCAATCTTAGGAACGCCTGCGAGCTTAAGCTTTTCCTTGAGATACTTTCTGAGGTTGTAGTCAGATACCAGTGTGTCACCGATTTCTTCATCCTTTACGAACCATCTGGAATCCCAATCTTTGATTACGCCGACTCTTAAGCCGTGCGGATTCACTTTCTGTCCCATAAATCTTTAACCTCCCTTTCCTTATGCTCTCTCTTTAACTGCAACGGTGATGTGACAGGTTCTCTTAAGAATTCTGTCTGCTCTACCCTTTGCACGAGGCATAATTCTCTTAAGTGTTCTTCCGGGTGTTGCATAGCACTCGGAGATATAAAGCTTGTCTTTGTCCATACCGAAGTTTACTTCAGCACTTGCACACGCTTCATTGATAAGTTTGATGATATACGGGGATGCAGCCTTGGGGGTGTTCTTGAGAATTGCCATAGCGACGTCGGTATCCTTACCGCGGATAAGATCAAGAACGATCTTTACCTTACGGGGAGAAATTCTCAAATATTTAAGATAAGCTCTTGCTTCCATTATTCTTCTTTCCTCCTCGATTATTTACCGGTGTTGGATGTCTTGGTGCCTGCGTGGCCGGGGAAGCGGCGGGTGGGAGCAAACTCACCGAGCTTGTGACCAACCATGTCCTCGATAATATATACCGGAACGTGCTTCTTGCCGTCGTGAACAGCGATGGTGTGTCCTACGAATTCGGGGAATATGGTAGATGCACGGGACCAAGTCTTGATGACTTTCTTCTCGTTCTTTTCATTCATAGCGCGAACTCTGCTGATGAGTTTCTCTTCAACAAAAGGCGCCTTCTTAAGACTTCTGCTCATTCTATATTCCCTCCTTATTTAGCGTTTCTGTGCTTTACGATGAACTTCTCGGTAAGAGCCTTCTTGTTACGAGTCTTATAACCGAGAGCGGGCTTGCCCCAAGGAGTAAGCGGTCCGGGATGACCGATGGGGGATCTACCTTCACCACCACCGTGGGGGTGATCGCAGGGGTTCATTACAGAACCGCGAACGGTAGGTCTGATACCCTTGTGGCGGGTCTTACCAGCCTTACCAACCTTAACGGTATCATGCTCGATGTTACCAACCTGGCCGATGGTAGCCTTGCAGTTGAGAGCGATGATTCTTACCTCGCCGGAAGGAAGACGGATGAGAGCCTGATCATTCTCTTTCGAGATGAGCTGAGCTGCGGAACCAGCGGAACGGACAAGCTGACCGCCCTTGCCGGGGTGAAGCTCAATGTTGTGGATGAAAGTACCGGTGGGGATGTTTGCAAGGGGCAGGGTGTTACCGGGCTTGATATCAGCCTCTGCGCCGGAGTAAACAACGTCGCCGTCCTTAAGTCCAACGGGAGCGATGATGTAGCTCTTCTTGCCGGACTCGTTCTCGAGGAGAGCGATGTATGCGGTACGGTTGGGGTCGTACTCGATACCGATAACCTTTGCAGCCTCAGTGTCGTTACGACGGAAGTCGATGATACGGTACTTAACCTTGTTTCCGCCGCCTCTGTGACGAACGGTGATCTTACCGTAGGAGTTACGTCCTGCGTGCTTCTTCTTGATAACTACCAGGCTCTTTTCGGGAGAAAACTTGGTGATCTCCTCGAAAGAAGCGACAGTCATATGTCTTCTGGCAGGTGTCGTAGGCTTATATTTGATTGTAGGCATTATTCGTTTCCTCCTACTTAGTTCATACCATCGAAGAAGGCGATGGTCTTGGAGTCCTCAGTAAGGGTAACGATGGCTTTCTTCCACTCAGCGGTGTAGCCATAGTTGTAGCGGACTCTCTTTTCCTTGCGCTTCATCATCATGGTATTTACAGCTGCAACCTTTACACCGAACATAACCTCGACTGCGTTTGCAATCTCGGGCTTGGTTGCGCTGGTCATAACTTTGAATACATACTTTTTCTGATTCATCATATCCATGCTCGCCTCGGTGATAACGGGAGCGATGATGATGTCCTGTACCATTTTCTTCATTATGCGTATACCTCCTCAAGCTTCTCAACAGCAGCCTTGGTGATTACGAGCTTCTCAGCATTGAGGATCTCATAAACGTTGATGGTGCTGTAAAGAGTGGTTGCTGCGGTGGGAATGTTGGCACAG
The DNA here is from genome assembly GCA_045535375.1 of Eubacteriales bacterium. Lineage (GTDB taxonomy): Bacteria > Bacillota > Clostridia > Oscillospirales > CAG-272 > CAG-390. The sequence goes on along the minus strand of JAZSLM010000095.1, from coordinate 10,499 downwards.
CTCTTAACGACTACCTTGTCAGCCTCGGGGAGAACGAGCAGGGTCTTGCATGCTACGGTCTCGGTGCGAGTCTTCTTCTCGTCGCCAACCTTGTAGGTCTTCTCTACTTCCTTGTTAAGACCGAGAGCGGCAAACATCTTTACCATCTCGGAGGTCTTGTAGGACTCGAGCTTGCACTCGTCAAGAATGATGAGGTTGCCGTTAGCAGCCTTATCGGAGAGTGCGCTGAAAAGAGCAATTCTCTTGGTCTTCTTGTTGAGCTCGGTGCGATAGGTGCGGGGCTTGGGACCGAGGGCGATACCGCCGTGTACCCACTGAGGAGCACGGGTGGAACCCTGACGTGCGCGGCCTGTACCCTTCTGTCTCCAGGGCTTCTTACCGCCGCCGCTTACCTCGGTACGGGTAAGGGTGGACTGAGTACCCTGTCTCTGGTTGAGCATGAACGCTCTGACTGCGGCGTGAAGGACGGATGCGTTTACCTCAGCTCCGAAAAGCTTCTCAGAGAGGCTCATTTCGCCGACTTCCTTGCCTGTCATATCAAGTACTTTAATGTTAGGCATTTGTCAAATCCTCCTTCATTCCTTAAGCCTTGATCGAGTCGCGGATGAATACGATACCGCCCTTAGCGCCGGGAATAGCGCCGCGAACTGCGATAAGGTTGTTCTCTGCATCGATCTTAGCAACGGCAAGATTAAGGATGGTAACCTGCTCGTTACCGTACTGACCTGCCATCTTCTTGTTCTTGAAAATTCTCGCGGGGTCGATAACGCCCATAGAACCGGACTGACGGTGAACAGGGCCTACGCCGTGTGTCATTCTCAGCTTAGCAAGGTTCCATCTCTTGATAGCGCCGGTGTAACCGTGACCCTTGGTCATACCTGTTACGTCGACCTTCTCGCCAACGGCGAAGGTTTCGACCGATACGACATCGCCTACGTTGTAGCCGGAGCAATCTTCAAGGCGGAATTCCTTGAGATGTCTCTTAGTGGTGAGTCCGTTCTTTGCGAAATGTCCGATCTCAGCCTTGGTTGCGTGCTTATCCTTGCAATCCTCAAAGCCGAGCTGTACGGCATTGTAGCCGTCCTGTTCAGTGGTCTTCTTCTGCGATACTACGCAGGGACCAGCCTGGATTATCGTTACCGGGATGACGTTTCCGACTTCGTCGAAAATCTGAGTCATACCGATCTTCTTGCCGATAATACCCTTTTTCATGTTCTTTTCCTCCTGAAGGTTATTGGTTGACGCTTTGAATTTTACCTTTCGGCATTACGCCAACTTGACCAACAAGCGCTCGCTGGAGCGTGTTGTGATGGGGTTTGTGGGTTGACTTAGAGGGTTACCTGAATGTCAACGCCTGCGGGGAGCTCAATGTTCATAAGCTCTTCGGTGAGTTTCTTCGAAGGCTTCTTGATATCAATGAGTCTCTTGTGGTTGCGAAGCTCAAACTGCTCGCGGCTGTCCTTGTACTTGTGGACTGCACGGAGAATGGTTACGATCTCCTTCTCGGTGGGAAGCGGAATGGGACCCGAAACCTCGGCGCCGTTGCGCTTAGCAACTTCGACGATCTTTGCGGCTGCCGCGTCAACAAGTGTGTGATCGTAGCTCTTCAGCTTGACTCTGAGCTGTTCCTTAACTGCCATCTTGTGTTTCCTCCTTGTTTTTTCTCTCGCGTGCGTGCGAATATAATAATAATGTAGCCATTTGCGCATCGCGTTCGAAAAGTTAGGAGCGGTTTCTGTTATGCACCGTTCCGTGCGTTTCGTTTTGCAGCCATACAAAAGCCGAAACCCGCCACTCGCCGCCGTCACGCAAGCACGGCGCGACGCGAATTCCGGATCGTACGGCTACAAAGCCGTCGTCACGAAGCAACCTTTGAACAGAGGTTGCCCGGCACCTGACATAGCCCACGCGCCCGATCAAATCGGACTTCTCCACGAAAATTACCCGCATGTTCTTGCGGCAACCTTTCGCTTCAACGCATTCTTCGCACATCAAGCCTCAATATTATACTACATTTTTCGTCCATTTGCAATATAACATATAGTAGAAAATGACCATTATTTTAGCCTCTATTTTATGCATATTTCACAAACAGACACTAAAAGTGCCCCAAAAGGCATCAATTAAACGTGTTTATATATGTTTATCAAAGCAAAATCAAGCATTTATTTTTGTTCAAAATGCGGAAATTGCCGCATTTTGAACAAAATCACCAATATCATTACGTATTTTCTTCGTTCTTCTCTTCTTCGGCATTAGCTTTACGGAGTTTGTCAAGCGAACGGCAGAAATCCTCGCGGAGCCAATCGGGTTCAACGATACGTATCTCAGCATCCGAAGCGATCAGCGCACCAAAGAAGAGTCTGATATTCTGGAACTCGCATATGTATCCGCCCTTTGCACCGACACGTCGGGTTACGAAAGGCGCGAGCTCAAGAGCAACGAGTTTATCGGGGATCTGTAAAAGAGCGGTATAAGGGATACCTATCTGCGTGGATTCGCCATCGTCACCCAGCATATCGGCGAGCGCAACGATATTCGAAATATCGCGCGGGTCCTCAACTCTGATGGAATCGGGCAAAGAAAAACTTTCAGTATAATAGTATCCCTGCTTCGATCTGTCAAAGGCAATCGGAGCTTCAAGCTTGCTTTTCAGATAGTCGCAGTCGCGCTGTGCCTGTCTGTGCGAAATACCGAAGCGTTCCGAAAGACGCATAGCATTCGGATAATAGCCATCCTTTATTCTTTTGTGAAGCCATATAATTCTTTCAATCGCAAAATCGACCGACATATCTGCGCCTCTCTTCTCTTCGCACAAGCGAAGTTTTTTCGTATATATATAATAAGGAAGGAATTATTCTTCGGGAGCGGTTTCGGTTGGAGTGCCGTCAATCGACTTGACGTAAGAAACGATCCTTGCAACAGCGTAAAGGCTCATGGTCAGGCAGAAGAAAGCCTCGATGCAGAAATCGCCCTTAGAAAGCATGCCGGCAAAGAAACCGACGATCTCGGAAACACCCGCGGTAAAGGAAACTATTACAGCCGCACAGAAAAATACGAAAAATCCAACAGGTTTCGTATGATCCTCGGAAATATAAAATCTGAGTTCATAAAGTAAAGCTACCATTATAGAAAAGAGAGCAAACTCAAGCATAAGCTTCGAGGGGTGGTTCATCTGAACATCCATCTCGAAATAGATCTGCGCAACGCCGGTAAGCGCGCGTATGATCGGGAAGAAACCGAACCAAGCGCAAAGCTTAGAATCCGATTTTTTAGAAACACGGAGAAAGAAGCAGATCGCCGCAAGAAGGCTTGCAAGAGCACCGACGATCTCGATAACTGCCGTCGCTCTAATAACGTAAGCATTGTTGTGCTTGTAGTGGGGATCGAAAATGAATTTATAGTAGCTGAACTTATCCTCGCCTATCATAAAATAGATCTTGTAAGCGAAATCAGCGATCATGATGAATCCGGCAAAGACCGATGCGAAATAGATCGAATTTCCTGCGGAGGTCAGTTTGCGAGGGAGGCACGCTTCCTTGGAAATGAAAACGAATCCCGAAAAAACAAACGCGCAAGATACTATTATAAAATAGGTAGATATCTTTGCAAGAAGACTGCCGTTAAAATATCCTACATCAGCATCAAAAGAAAACAGATATGCCAACACACGCAACACAGCGGAAACAAACGCCAAAGCCACGCTGACTGTGAGATATCCTTTAATATTTCCGATTGCCGCATCTTTGTTGCGGGTAAATGAGATTTTTGCCATTATATAACTCCAAAACGAATATTTATTCTATTATACACCTCAAATATGAACTTGGTGTAAACAAGCAGTATTATCAACGCAGAAAAGCACTTATTTTATAAAAAAACAAACATTTTTGAAAAAATCAAAAGTTTTTTTCAAAAAGGTATTGACAAATCACTTCAAATGTGGTATAATCTATGCCGTTATCCAAAGACAGCAGGTTCCCGTAAAAGCGAATGCCACCCTGCCGAGGAAGAATCAAATATTTTATTTGTGTCTTTCTTTCGGTGCGCGTCGCTCTCGGGAGAAGGATATTTTTTTACGAACACAAACCATTAGGAGGTTAAACACATGCCCAGCAAAGCTATACTTGAGCAGAAGCAGCAGGTTGTCTCCGAGCTTTCCGAGAAGATTCGCAACTCGGTTTCCGGTGTAGTTGTTAACTACCAGGGAATCACCGTTGAGGACGATACCAAACTCCGTAAGGAACTCCGCGAAGCAGGCGTTTCCTACCAGGTAGTTAAGAACACCCTCACCGGCAGAGCATGCGAAGAGTGCGGCTACGGTGATATCAAGCAGTATCTCTCCGGTATGACCGCTATCGCAGTCAGCCCCGAAGATGCAGTAGCTCCCGCTAAGATCCTCAAGCAGTATGCTGACAAGATCGAGTCCTTCACTCTCCTTGCAGGTTACTGTGACGGCCAGGTTATCGACGCCGCAGCAGTAGAAAGACTTGCATCCATTCCTTCGAAGGAAACTCTCATTGCACAGTTGCTCGCTTGCATCCAGTCTCCCCTTACCAAATTCGTCTATGTTCTTGACCAGGTTGCCAAGAAGGACGAGCAGCCCGCTGAGGCTGCAGAAGCTCCCGCAGAGGCATAAAGCTCTCGCGGCATAACATTAAATATTCCAGGAGGTCATTAAAAATGGCAAACGAAAAGATTACCGCTATCCTTGAATCCATCAAGGCACTTACCGTTCTTGAGCTCTCCGAGCTCGTATCCGCATGTGAGGAAGAGTTCGGCGTATCCGCTGCTAACGTTTCCGCAGGTGCTGCTGCAGGCGCAGGCGCTGCTGCTCCCGCTGCTGTAGAAGAGAAGACCGAGTTCGACGTAGTTCTCGCATCCTTCGGCGCTAACAAGCTTGGCGTTATCAAGGCAGTTCGTGAGATCACCGGTCTCGGACTTAAGGAAGCTAAGGAGCTCGTTGAAGGCGCTCCCAAGACCCTTAAGGAAGGCGTTGCTAAGGAAGAAGCTGAGTCCATCAAGGCTGCTCTTACCGAGGCTGGCGCTACCGTTGAGATTAAGTAATTTAATCCAACATAGTATTTGCACATCCGAAAATCCTTGCTGTGCAAAAAACCGATGCGGAAACGCATCGGTTTTTTGTTTTATACGGTTGTTTTGATAATATCGGCATTACCGCGAAGAAGATATTTCTCTTCTCCCGCAGGAATAAAGATCGAATCTCTTTCTTCAAACTGATATTCCGCATCTCCGGCAAGTATACTTCCCTTTCCTTTCGCAACTGTCAGCGAAACGAATTTTTCGGGCGTTGCCTCGATGAGCATTTTTCCGTCGAGCTTTTTGAGTTCGGTTTTGAAGTATACACATTCCGCAAGAACATCACCCTCGCACATATTGTTGGCCGGCAGTTTCTTCACCGACATCGCCGCTTGCTTCAAATGAAGTTCACGAGGTCTGCCGTAATCGTATATACGGTAAGTAGTGTCACAATTCTGTTGGATCTCGCAAATATAGATCCCTCCGCCGATGGCGTGAGGCGTTCCTCCTGCGATAAAATAGCATTCACCGGCATTTACGGGAACCTTGTTGAGGTAGGGTGTCGGATCTGCACCCGAAAAAAAGACCTCTTTGACATCTTCCTCGGAATACTCTTCCTTGATGCCGAAATAAATATATGAAGCGGGCTCGGCGTCAATAATGTACCACATCTCGGTCTTTCCGCATTCTTCTCCCAATACTTGTGCGACCTCGTCGTCGGGATGCACCTGAATCGAAAGCGACTCTTTCGAATCTATAAATTTAATAAGCAGAGGGAACTTGTCCTTTGGACAATCGGTGCCGAGAAATTCCGGATGTGCGGATAAAACGGCATCAAGGCTGCCCCCCGCAAATTCGCCGTTTGCAATAATATTGTTATCGCCGTCGCGAACAGAAAGAGTCCAATGCTCTCCAATGGGAGGCTCTGCGCCAAGGGCGGAGAGTCGATCTCCGCCCCAGATGCGCGATTTTGCTATCGGTGATAATAAAATCGGATATTTCATCATTTATTCTTCTTTGAGAGTGCCTTTGTGATCGCGGCAGCCGCAAACGCGGCAAGTGCGGCACTTCCGGCGGCAATAGCACCGGTTTCAACAGTAGTATACTTGATCTGCGCCTTGTGCTTTACGCGCTTTTCATCCTTCTTGCCCTGCTTCTTTGCGCTCTTGATCTCCTTGACAGTAGGTTCGACGATCTTGCGCGCGCCGAGCTGCTTATAATCTACGTTTCCGGGCGTGGGATTACCCTTGCCGCAGAAGATTCCGAGAGGCGACATATCGCAGTCGAAGCGGTACTTATAAGCCTCGCCGACCTCTGCATCCTGACCGTGGCGCTCACCCATATTCCAGGTCACGCGGGAAATCACTTCTCCGCCGACTATCAGATCAAGGCGTCTGCCGGCGGTCGATCTCGAGGTAATGGGCTTTTCGCAGATATAAATGCTTTCACCTTCAATAAGAGAGGTTCCGTATCTGCGGTTAAAATCATCAACAGTAAGAGCCGCATTATCGGGTTTGCGGTACCAGATCGTTACAGCGCTTCTCGCGGGAAGCTTGACACCGTCCGCGATCCAGATATTTTCATCCTTCGGCGGCTTACCGGTGGTGGTCCAAAGTGCAAGCTTCGAATCCTTGAGGGTGATATCGTTGCCCGAATTGTTGCAAAGGGTGATATAGGGGAAGGGATTTTCGATAGTTTCGCCGTCGCGTTCTATCGCGCCCGAAGCGCAAAGTACCTCGGTGATGCTGATGGGTGACGTGAGAATATAAGCAGTTGCCTTGCGCGCCTTCTTATCAGACACCGCGGATATAACTGCGCTTACGCGGCGATTCTTTGAGATCTCGGGAAGCTGGCGGGTCACACTGATATGTCTGCCGGGTTTGAGCTTACCGACGCAGACCTTTGCGTAAGGAACGGCATCGCGAAGTGAGAATCCTTCGATTCCCGTAAGATAGAAGTCGATCCTGACCTCGTCCATTGTCTTTTCGGTCGGATTTTCGACCTTGATCGTAACTGCAGACGTTTCATGCGAATCATAGGAAGCCGAATGAACCATCGAAAGAACCTTCGGTTCTCCTCTGTTCTCGATCCAGACAGGCGCGGTTACAGAATACTGCGCACCGTTCGAAACGCGGAAGTAATAATAATCAAACTCAACAGGAAGCGTGATATTCCATTCGTAACTCTGCTTTGCACCCACAAATTTCTGCGCAACGAGGATGTTGTCCTCGCCGATGATCTCTATTCTTCCGATTCCGTTTTCGTTTTCGGTAGTGATCTTTACCGAAACATTGAGTTCGGAGGGATCATCAAGTCTCTCGCCCATCCACTTACCGTTGATCTTATAAAAGATCTTCATCGTGGGATCTGCGCTTGAATAAACACGGCGGGCGCGGAAGGCTTCCATCATATTTTCGCGTGTAAGCGCGGGAGCAAGAACGCCTGTGATATAAGGCGAAGCCACAGTCCAGTTCGGCGCGTGGTTATCCTCGTTAAAGGAGGGCGCTACGTGCCAACCGCGGGAAAGAAGAAGTGCATACTGCAGATCATATCCTCTGCCCTTGATCTCGGCAAGAGCCATCTGTCTATCAGCCTCGGGAGTCCAGAAGCCGTAATCCTCGAAATCACCCCAAGCCTGGCCCGGATGATTGAACATACCGACGGCATCGGGTTCGCCCTCAAGCCACTTGAATATTTCGGGCATTCCGACGTGGTGGATATCCGAAACGATCTTTTCGCTTCCGATGATATTCATATGACCCCAATAACCGCAGGTGTTGTTCCATGTCATCTCCCAACCGTAAAGCGCGGCAAATCTGCCGGGGCGGTCAAGCGATTTGGCAACAGCCTTTTGGTTATCATAGATCTCCTGGGTGAAATAATGTGAGTGCTCGGTTACCGAGAAGAAATCGGCACCGTTATCGTAAGCAAATTCTATTGCATCGCGGCAAAGACCGTTTCCGTCGGATTCGCCGGTGTGCGCGTGGATCTCGCCAAAGTAAGCGTTAAGCTCGCTCATATCCGAAACGGTAAAGTCGACCGTTCTCGTTGTGCGGTTCCCAAGACCGTCCTTGAGGCGAATAGTAAGTGTATGTTCGCCGAATTCAAGCGGTTTCTTGGGTTCGTAAACAAGAGAAGTTGCCGTTATCGTCGCATCGTTGGTAACGTCCTTGCCGTCAAGTTTCAGATAGCAATCCTTGATGCGGATGCCCGAAGCATCGGTATACTTCGCCTTGATGACGATCGGCTTTCTGCCGTCGTAAGCATATCCGCGGGTAGGAACCATCGAAGTGATGCGAGGTCCGCGGTTATCGTAAACGGGCACGCGGATGGGAAGAACGTTGCCAAGGCAAACTTCTCTTGCGCCGTCCGATGCGGTGATCATATATTCAAGTTCGAAGAATTCCTCGAAGATCTCCTCCGGAATGCGCGCGCGGTAAACACCGTCGTGCTCCTCACGAGCTTCATATTCCGCCTTTTCTCCGTTCGGGAGAGTTACTGTAACAGCCGTTCTGCCAATATCGTGATCGCTATCCGCGGGAATGATCACGAACTCTACCGTTCCGCAGTAATCGCCGTGATACGCTTCCTTGATGGGGGCAATAGGCAGAATTGCGGGCAGAGGTGCCGTCAGATCGTATTTACCCGTCTGCATATACGCGGGATAACCCGGAGTTGCAAGCTCTGCGTGCGAAAGATTGATCGCACGGCGGGGATTCTTGGGATCAAAGGTCCAATAGGAGGAACGAAGAACGGGAGTATCCCATTCCGCATAGCAATCGCTGTAAACCAGAGTGAAGACAGCGCTTTCAGCATCTCCGCCGCGCGGAACGATCACAACGGTTGTGGCATCGTGCGCACTGGGGAGCGAGCAAATGCCGTCAATGTGCTTGCGTACTCCACTTTCAGGATCGATCTCGGTAAGGTCAACGGGAATGACACGGACCTTTGATTCGTCAATGGGCTCTTTTGTATAAAGATACGCGGAGTTGATCTGCGAGATGAAATCCTCCTTGGTAAGGCAATTAACCTCGGGGGCATAGTTTTTGAGAGTGATCGGCCAATATGCCGCAGATTCGCCCGCTCCGAGAATGTTGACACCCGCTTCTCTCGAAAGAGGTAATCTGCCCTTGGGAGTGCCCGATGCTTCTTTTGCGGGGGAATATATCAATGCTTCGTAATCATAAAGATCAACGTCCTTGTCGGTCGGATTGAAAAGCTCGACGTAGCAGCAATGCTCCTTGCCCTTTGGTCTTCCGAAGATCTCGGTAATGGCAAGAGGCGGCAGTTCGGGAAGATCCTCTCTGTTGATGAGCTTACAGATATACGGCGGCAATTTTGCATTGATCTCGCCCTCGGCATCAATGCGGTAAACAAGACTGTCGCCACTCGTCGCCGATGCGGGAATATCGGCGCGGTATATCATATATGCAACGCCGAGGCGTTCGTATCTGTCGGAAGGAATCAGATAATATTCTTTTCCTCCCTCAATACGCATAACGAGCCTTTCGGGCGCGTTGTCACCGTATGCACGGCAAGCTGCGGAAATGCTGAAAGGTTCGCCTGCTATAGCAAACTCAGGGGATGCGTGCAATACGTTCGGGCACCCGCCGTAATACTTCTTTATCATAATAAAACCCTCCGTTGCGGGAAAAGATTAATCAAATATATTATACCATTTTTTTTGCGATTCTGCAATAAAAAATCGGCACTTTTTCAAGAAAAGTGCCGATTTTTTAATTACTTTTCGCTCAGCGTCTTGAAGAGGTCAGCATAGAGCGGGTCTCTGCGGATCTTTCTGACGTAGAGGTAGTGGTGGCGCGCGCTATTGAAAGCATACCGACAATCGCTCGTCACGTAAGGACGGGGAATCTGGACGATCTCCATTGACGAGGGGAGAGTCATGCATCCGATAGCGGTCACATCCCAGATGACCTTTGATCTTCCGTAACCCCAGCTTATGTAATCACCCGTGATAGAACACAGATAATTGCAAAGTTCATTCTTTCCCTTGAGGTAATAATCAAGCTCAGCGGGGGTGGTGATGAAGGAGGAACAAACTCCGTCACAGGGGATCTGAAGGAAGGGGATGTGCGAATCGAAGAGTACCTGTGCACCCGGAATATCCTGACGCAGATTAAATTCCTTGGTGTCGGGGCGCACGAGGGCGTGTCCGCCGAGCCAGATAACCGCGCTTTTCTTGGCAATTTCAGGTTCCTTAGCCAACGCTGACGCTACGTTGGTGATGGCACCGATTGCCACTATGACGACGGGTGTTTCGCGCGACATTACCGTGTTGATGATATTGTCGCAAGCGTCCGACTCGACGATATCGGTCTTCGAAGTCATGAAACGTGTACTTCCGCGGTATACCGGCACCTGCTCTGCCATCTCCGCATTGGTAAGCTTCATGATGTTAAAGATTTCATTGTAACTTTTCTCCATTCCGTCAGCGGCAC
>JAZSLM010000085.1:0-17417 GCA_045535375.1 Eubacteriales bacterium | reverse complement strand
CAACATCAAATGGCGTGTTAGCGTCGTTCATCGATCCGCCGTACTGGATGGTAACTGTCTCTGCAACATCTGCGCCGTAGAGGTCAGCGAGAACCTTGCGGATCTCACCGCAGGTCTCTTCAGCCTGCTCGGGAGTTGCGGTAAGACCTGTACCGATAGCCCAAACGGGCTCGTAAGCGATGATAACGTTCTTAAGCTCCTCAGCGGTGATGCCTGCGAGATCGAGCTTGGTCTGCATGCCGACTACTTCGTCGGTGATGCCTGCGAGTCTCTCTTCCTTAACCTCACCGAGGCAGAGGATGACCTTCATGCCTGCTGCGAGAGCAGCCTTGGTGCGGAGGTTAACGGTCTCGTCGGTCTCTGCGAAGTACTGACGTCTCTCGGAGTGACCTACGATAACGTACTCAACGCCGATAGCGCGGAGCATTTCAGCGGAAACTTCACCGGTGTACGCGCCCTTGGGTGCGAAGTGAACGTTCTCAGCGCCGATCTTGATATTGGTGCCCTCTGCTGCTTCCATAGCTGCCGCGATGGTAACGTAAGGAGCGCAGAAGATAATGTCGCAATTGTCCTTGCCTGCAACGAGGGGAGTTACGTTCTTGATGAACTCTTTAGCCTCTGCGGGGGTGAAATTCATCTTCCAGTTGCCTGCGATTACTGTTCTTCTCTTTGCGGGATTCATATGTTTATCCTACCTTTCAAAATTTACAAAATTAAATCTGACAAACCTGTCTGATATTTTTAGTTGAAGGAGAAACTCCTCGCTACCTTCGTAAATTTTCTAATAAAAATAATTTTCGAACGCAGTGAGAAAATTTCTACCTTCCACTAGTCACTAGTCACTAATCACTAGCCACTTCTTATTCTTTGTCCATAAGGCAAGCGATGCCGGGAAGCTCGAGGCCTTCGAGGAACTCGAGAGATGCCCCGCCGCCGGTGGAGATGTGAGTCATCTTGTCTGCATAGCCGAGCTTTTCAACAGCCGCCGCGGAGTCGCCGCCGCCGATGATGGAGATAGCGCCGCTCTCTGCAACTGCCTTTGCAACGCCCTCGGTACCTGCTGCGAAGTGAGGCCACTCGGAAACGCCCATAGGACCGTTCCAAACTACGGTGCCTGCGCCCTCGATGGACTTAGCGTAGAGCTCGCGGGTCTTATCGCCGATGTCAAGTCCCATCCAACCGTCCGGGATAGAATCGGAGTAGATTCTCATATACTGGGTGTTCTCGTCGTACTCGCGGCCGATCACGTTGTCAACGGGAAGGAGGAAGTTGACCTTGCGCTCCTTAGCCTTTGCGAGCATCTCGCGAGCGAGGTCGAGCTTGTCGTACTCGCAGATGGAGGTGCCGACTTCGTTGCCGAGAGCCTTGAAGAAGGTGTATGCCATACCGCCGCCGATGATGATGGTGTCGCACTTCTCGAGGAGGTTGTTGATAACGCCGATCTTGTCGGAAACCTTTGCGCCGCCGAGGATCGCAACGAAGGGACGAGCGGGATCCTCAAGAGCCTTGCCCATAACGCCGATCTCTTTCTGGATGAGGTAGCCGCAAACTGCGGGGAGGTAATCAGCTACGCCTGCGGTGGAAGCGTGTGCGCGGTGAGCCGCGCCGAAAGCGTCGTTTACGAAGATCTCTGCCATGGAAGCGAGTTCCTTTGCGAACTCGGGATCGTTCTTCTCTTCTCTCTTGTCGAAACGGGTGTTCTCAAGAAGGAGAGCCTGTCCGCACTCGAGAGCTGCAGCCATAGCCTTGGTCTCGGGGCCGATGGTATCGGGAGCGAGCTTTACTTCCTGGCCGAGGATCTCGGTAAGGCGAGCTGCTACGGGAGCGAGGGTATACTTGGGGTTGACTTCACCCTTGGGCTTGCCCATGTGGGAGCAAAGGATAACAGCCGCGCCCTGGTCGAGGAGGTACTTGATGGTGGGGATAGCCTCAACGATTCTCTTGTCGGAGGTGATCACGCCATCCTTGAGCGGAACGTTGAAGTCGCAACGTACGAGGACTTTCTTACCGGATACCTGAATGTCCTCAATGTTTTTCTTGTTGTAGGTCATATTATGAAACCTGCCTTTCGCAAATTTAATTTCATTAAATTAATAATTAATTTCTTTCCAATATATAAATATACCACAAATGGATAAATTAATCAATAGGATTGCGTAAATTTTTAGGAAAAATTGTATTTTTGAACTCGTAATTTTGTTTTGTGCGAACATTGATTCCCCGTCGCTTCCCCTCATACACCGCTTCCGCGGTCCCCCTTCCCCGCCGGGGAAGGTCAAGGGGGTTGCCTTGCTAATTCTGCTTTTCAGCGAATTTCGCTTGGGTGATTCAATTTTGTTTGGTAAATCGGAAGATTTATATTGAAACAAATGAGCATATAGCTGAATTATTTTTATAAAATATTCCTATTTGACCAATAAACGGTTATATATACACGATATTCGTCTGCACAAACAGCGGAAATCGTGCTCATCTCTTTACCTTCCCCGGCGGGGAAGGGGGACCGCGGAAGCGGTGGATGAGGGGAAGCGACGGGGAATCAATGTTCGCACATATTCAGGGCGAGCGTTTATTTCCTCAAATCATCCCAAGTCATTCCGATATTATGCAAAATACTAGAGCAAACGTCAATAAAGTTTTCCCTGACATTTTTATTTGAATATCTCAAAACTTTCAGACCCAAGCTTGCAAGCTCCGCATCGCGTTTTGCATCAGCCGCCTTGTGTTCAGCAGACAAATGCTGTCTGCCATCTATCTCAATGACAATATTTTTACTGCAAATATAGAAATCAACTATAAAATTTCCGATATTCTTTTGTTTGTTTACCGTCATCGGAAGTTTTTTCAGAAATTGATACCACAGTTTCTTTTCTTCATCCGTCATATCTTTTCGGAGATGACGGGCAATTCCGACAAGCTTAGGATTATATTTAAGCGACATCGCCGAAATCAATCTTCAATACCGCGGACGGTGATAACTTCCTCGGTGGCGAGGGCTTTTTCGCAGAGGGCGGCGAAATCGAGCTTCTGCTCCTCGGCGATGACCTTTTCGAGTTCGGGCTTGGTTTTGGGATGGCGGGGAGTGAATACCGTGCAGCAATCCTCGAAGGGAAGAATTGAGGTTTCAAAGCTTCCGATGCGGCGCGCGTAGGTCACGATCTCCTCTTTATCAAGACCGATGCAGGGTCTGAAAACGGGGATATTGACAGCGGAATTGGTGACGTGAAGTGCCTGGATGGTCTGCGATGCGACCTGACCCATACTCTCGCCCGTGACAAGCGCGTTGCAGTTCGCCTCGATCGCGATCTTTTCCGAGATCGTCATCATGAAGCGGCGAAGCAGGAGGGTGAAATAGTCCTCGTTGCAGTTTCTTGCGATCTCTTCCTCGATCTCGGTGAGAGATACGATATGCAGGCGGACGCTTCCCGCCCAGCCGGCAACGATCCTTGCAAGCTCGATAACCTTCTCGCGTGCCTCGATGGAGGTATAGGGGAAAGCTTCGTAATAGACCGCTTCGATCTTGACGCCTCGCTTTGCCATCATCCAGCCTGCAACCGGGGAGTCGATTCCGCCCGAGAGCAGGAGAAGTCCGCGTCCGTTTGAGCCGACGGGCATACCGCCCGCGCCGCTTTCCTGACCCGCGCCGATATATGCGGCGTCATCGCGGATCTCGCATTTTACGAGGACCTGCGGATTATGAACGTCAACCTTTAAGTGGTTGAATCTTGAAAGTATCTTACCGCCGAGCTCGCGGCTGACGGCGTCGCTCGTCATCGGGAAACGCTTGTCCGCGCGCTTTGTTTCAACCTTGAAGGTGCGCGCGTTCGCAAGTCGCTCTCCGAGATACTCAACGGCAAGCGCGGCAATGGCGTCGAAATCCTTTTCGGTCTGCGCCACGCGCGATACGGCAACGATACCAAAAGTCTTGCGCAAAAGCTCGTATGCGGTGTCGAACTGCTCGGAGGTAAGCTCCTCGGCGGGTTCGACGCGGATAACGCTCTGCGAGCGTACTATCTGAAATTTACCGACGTGTCCGAGTCTGAATTTCAGCTCGCGGACGAGAAGTGCCTCAAAAGACGCGCGGTTTGCGCCTTTGAGCGCGATCTCGCCGTATTTGCAAAGAAAGATCTCACGCATCTTCTTCGTCCTCGCCTTCGAGCGCCTGCTCTTCCTCGAGAGCGGCAAGCTCCTCGTCGGTCAGCTCCACGGCATCCTCGCCCATAACGAGCTCGGTTGCGTCGTCGAGCAGCTCCTCGGGGACGTAAAAATCAACGCCCGTGGTGCAAAAGCCCATAAAAACGCGCATCCAGCTGTCGGATGTGTTCTCTTTTGCGACGTAGGGAATGCCCGCGCCGCGGAGTACGCTTTCGATAACGCCCTGCTCGCCGTTGTCGGCGGCAGTCATAAGCTTTGCAAATTTAACGCCTTCGTGAATGAAGGTTTCGATATCTGTTATCCCTGCCGTTTCGGTGGGCATGGGTCTGCGGGAGATCTCTTTCATTCGTTTGCCTCCGGTTCGTTCTCATAATAATGAGGGAAGAGCTTTTCCCATACCTTCATACATCCGATAGTATCGGCGATCGAGGTGTGGGCAACGCCGTCCCATTCGATCTCGAAGCACGCCATTGCGTCGGTCAGACTTGCGTGCTCGATATCGGGGCGGTGCTCGTGTATGTAGCGGACGAATTCATTTGCACAGCAACGGATCTTGTCGTGCAGAGCCTTGCGCTCCTTTTCGGTTGCGTAGATATATTTGATATGGCTGTAGTCGGTCGAAACACCGTATGCGATGAGGTTATCCGCGCCCGCAAAGATCTCCTTGATCTCGGGGGTGAGCTCCTCAAGAGTCTGCGCGTCCTTGACCATTTCGGGGGTGATACCGTGGATCTTTTCGGTGCGCTTCCACTTTTTAGTATGCACGGGACGGACGAGGGTATCCATTATCTTCTCGCCGAGGGCGTTGAAGATCGAGATCGAAATGATCTCGTCGTGATCGTAAAAGCCTGTCAGCTCAAGGTCAAAGAAGAGAACGCGGCTGCGATCCATACCGTAGTATGCGTTTCTGTGCGCGTCGCCCTCCGCACGGCGGACTGCAAGGTCCTCCTCGTAGCAGGAGCGGCAGAGCTTCTTCTTGAATCTGACGTCCTTTCCGCACTTGACGCACATAAGCGGCATGCGCAGGGTGGTCATCTTGTCGTAGAAATAAACGATCTCCTTATCTCTGCGGCGGGTGAAGGCTACCGGCTCCTCGATTACTTCGAGGTGCATTGCGGTGAGTCTTTCCTTGGGGTAATAGCCGAAGGATGCGGCGCGGCGCATCGACATACGCTCGATCTCGGTACCCGATTCGAGCTTGACCGTTTCCTGGCGCGCATCGGGCGCATACCAGAGCTCGGGATCCGACTCGGTGAGCTTTTCGGGATCAAACCAGAAAACGACCCCGCCGTTCTTCCCTTCCGAATAAGCCGCGGGCGCACCGTCGGGTGCGAGATGCATGAGCTTGAGAGTTGCTCTGTCAAGATAATTTTTTGCTTGCGCTTCACGGTAGCTGACTTGCGGCACTGTCGCCCCGCTGCGCAGTCTGATACTTTCCTTCAAAATCAGACCTCCTATAAAACTAATGCGCGGCGCAACCCGCGCACATGACTTTCCAAATAATTATTATATCATATATTTTTAATATTTACAATAGTAAAATATGAATTTAGTATATATTTGAGAAAATGGTATAATAAAAATTCCCTTTTGGTAGCAGACTGCTGAGAAAATACCAGAAAAAACATTCCTATAGCAATATACACAAAAAAGCAGAAAGCTATGTTCGCACTCGCAAGCAGGGGTGAAGGGGGCGCAGCCCCTGCACCCCGTTTGCGAGTGCAAACATAGCTAATAGTGATATAATCAAGTCTTTGAACAAGTCTTGCTGTTTTAATTTATTTTTAATGAGAAGGAGCCCGCCTCTTTAATCATCAATATCGGTCAGCTTAGAAACCGTCGTTCCGAGGACTTCCGCAATCGTAAAGAGGGTCTTCAGCGACGGACAAAAATAACTTCCGGGCCCCTCAAGCTGTGAAATGTATCCCGCAGAAAGTTCGCAAGCCTCGGCAAGCTCCTCCTGCGTCATTCCCTGCAGCTTGCGGTAATACGCGATCTTGAGCCCAATTTTTATCAAATTCATTTTATACTGACTTTCAAGCATAAAAAGTTCCTCTTTTCTTTGATAAAATAATTATACCCTATTTACAAAGAAAAGGTTATATTATAAAATATAGTAATTCATAGGTGTAATATAGTATTACATAGTTTTACACATATAAGGAGTTAAAAATGAAGCTTTTGATACCAGGTTCAAACGGAAGAGCTGCACCGTTAAAACGAAATGAGATCATGGTTGATTTGGCTGATGAAGTCCTTGTGATCTGGGATGGCAAATCACGAGGCGCGCAATATACCGCCAAATATGCTGAAAAAATGGGGAAGAAAACTATTGTAATTTCGGCAGATGAAAAATGATAGGAATATCGTTAAAAAATAAAAAAGCTCAGCATATAAACTAATGCCCTCCCGCTTGCGGGAGGGGTGGGTGGGTATACGGTTGCAAAGATGAAGGAGCAAAAATCTCCCGCGAGGGGAGATTTTACTCCTTCCAAACGGTCGGCGGGACGCCGGCCGTTTGAAGCGCAGGGGAAGTTTCGAGCTCTGCGGAGCTCGACTTAAGAAACTTTTTTGAAAAAAAGTTTCTTAAGGATCTTCAAAAAACTTCTCGCTGCTGTTATTTTTTGTATTTCCGGTCACTTCTTAACGTCGAGTACGAGATTTGCCGCCTTCGGAATATTCGTCACGGTGACCTTTCCGGGGCAGATCGCCTTTTCGCCGTCGAGAGTCCAGGGGGTGCCCTTCGCCATCTCGAACGTAACGTGGCGGGTGCGGAAGAATTTGATCAGCTTACAATCGCGGAGATTCGACTGCATGACCGCCATTGCGATCTGGCTGAGCTCCGCGGGGTCCTTTGGCATCGTGACGAGCACGACCTCAAAAAGTCCGTCCGACATATCGACCTCGTCCTCGCCGAGCTTGACAACTCCGCCGACGGAACGGGTG
This sequence comes from Eubacteriales bacterium, assembly GCA_045535375.1. Taxonomy (GTDB): domain Bacteria; phylum Bacillota; class Clostridia; order Oscillospirales; family CAG-272; genus CAG-390. Next base: position 10,316 of record JAZSLM010000085.1, on the reverse strand, counting down.
TTGCTGACCGCGCCGAACGCGAGATCGGAGATTATGCGTTTCCCCTCCGAGGTGGTGCAGACGGTGCGGATAGGCTTGATCTTGAAAAAGTCGTTGACGCCGCTTAAGACGTACGCAAGATAGCCGAGATTATTCTTGACCGACTGCGGAGTGGTATATGAGGGCGAGGAAAACGCGCCGAAAGAGGCGATGTAGCTGAAATATCTCTCGGCACCGAAGCGTCCGAGGTCAAAATTAAGCAGTTTTCCGTGATTCAGATTCTCCGCTATCTCCCTTGCCGCCTCGGGCGGGTCGAGGGGTAATCCGAGTCCGTTTGCAAAATCGTTCGTCGTGCCCGCGGGGATGTAACCGACGGGCATTTTTGAGTGCGCCTCGCGCAGGCCTGTGAGCACTTCGTTAAGAGTACCGTCGCCGCCGCAGCAAAGAACGGCATCGCATCTGCCCTCTGCGTGCAGAGCCGCCGCGTCGCGCGCAAGACGGATGGCGTCGCCGCGGCCCTTGGTCAGAAGGACGGTGGGAACGACGTCATTTGCCGACAGCGCCTCGATCACTCCGAAAAGCGCGGCGCGGCCCTTCAGCTTTCCCGAAACGGGATTTACGATCAAAAAAACGTTTTTCATTTTCTGTATTTGTTGGCAAGATCCATTCTGTTAGTTAAAAGAGTATCGATGCCCATCGAGAAGTACTTATCGTAGTCCTCGGCGGTGTCGGCATAATAAAGATTACAGTTGATGCCCGCCGCGTGCATCTTCTTGATCAATTCCTCATCGAACATTCCGAGCCAGAACTGAACGCCCGAGCAATGATATTTCGTCGCCATTTCGTAAATTTCGACGGTGTCCTTGGGGAGCTGGATAGCGGTGCGCGGGATCTCGGGCGCGACCTTTTCCATCCATTCGAGCTCGGAGGGCGAGCCCGCGAAATAAACGCTTCCGTGCGCGTTATATTTATCTACCAATTTGACAAGCTCGCGGATGAGATAACCGTCCTCGCCGTGCTCCTTGAGGTGCATATTGAAGGTGATCTTGCCGGCAAACTGCTCAAAAACCTCCTCGGCGGTGCAGAATCCGACCTCCCAGCCGTGCTTTACGCCGATGTTGAGCGCAAGAAGCTCGTCGAGAGTTTTGTCTTTCAGCTTACCCTCGCCGTCCGAGATACGTTCGAGAGTGCCGTCGTGCGACACGATGAGCTTTTGGTCTTTGGTGAGTCTGATATCAAATTCGATCTCGTCGGCACCGAGCGCGAGAGCCGCCGCGAAAGCGGGTAAAGTGTTCTCCGGCATCAATTTCGACAGACCGCGATGTGCACAAAATTTTTTCATAACTTTATCTTCCTTTTCCAAAATTATATTCAGCTTAAAGTTTTGATCAAACTTTTTCAAAAGTTTGCGGATCCTTAAGGCGGAGCCTTAAGTCGCCCTCCGCAGAGGGCGAAATATCCTTGTGCTTTGGAATGGCTGCGCCCCGCAGACATTCCTGAAGGAGTAAAATCTTCCCTTTAGGGGAGATTTTCGCTCCTTCGCTTTTCTTGCATAATTTTATGTCGCAAAGGGTGACAGAGCGCAACACTTTCGCCCTTGCGAAAGTATTGACTCTGTCCAAACAGTCGGCGGAGCGCCGCCTGTTTGAAGCACGGTAGCGAGAGCTGAAGCTCTCGCATTAGTTCGGGACTCCGTCTCGGGCTCTGCTTAAGGGACTTTTTGAAAAAAGTTCCTTAAGAATCTTCAAAAACTTTTATTGCTTTTTCGTATTCATCATAACTCGCCACGCACTTGACCGCCGCGAGGAACGCTTTGGCGTTCATTCCGCTCGGGAGTCCGAAAACTGCGCCGACGGCGTCACGCTTCGCTTGGCTATCGGGGGCGCCCGTGAGTCCGTCGCGGCAGAGGATGGCGGGAGTGAGCGGATTTTCCTCGATATTTCGCGTCATATCGGGGTTCGTATATGGCAAAAAGAGGTTATAGATCAGCTCGCGCTCGACGCCCTCAACTCCGAGCAATCCCTCGGCGGAGGCTTCTTTTTTTCTTTTTTCCTTGCCCTCGATCTTGGGGATGTGGAGGCAAATTACCTTATCCTTCGGCAGGATTCCCGAAATATGCGAGCGGATCAGCCTGCCCGCGCCGTCGGGGTCGGTCAGCACGATCAGCCGAGTTTTTCGCGCCAGAGCACGCAAAAGGGCGGCGCGCTCGTGGTTTTTGAAGATGCCGAAGCCGTCGGTCGCTATTATCTGCGCCTCGATGACGGACGAAAGGCGCAATTTATCATACTTTCCCTCCACGATCACGGGGTAGGGGATCTTTAATTTATCATTCATTTAACCAGAAACCATACGATCAGCGCCGCGCCGAGGACGATCCGGTAGACGCCGAAGGGGATGAAGCTGTGTTTCTTTACAAAATCGGTCAGGAACTTGATGGCAACCATAGAAACGCCGAAGGCAACCGCCGCGCCGACCGCGAGGATCACCCACGCGATCGCGGGGACGTCAATATTCATCTCGCCGACGTAGGAGAGGAATCCGAGCGCCTTGATCGCGCTTGCGCCCGCCATCGCGGGTATCGCCATAAAGAACGAAAACTCAGCCGCCGCCGTGCGCGAAAGTCCGATCAGCATTGAGCCCAGTATCGTCGAGCCCGAGCGCGACGTGCCGGGAATTATCGCCAGCATCTGAAAAACACCGATCGCAAATGACTGTCCAAGCGTAATATCGTCGACCGATTCGATTTTTGCCTGCTTTTTATTGAATTTTTCGATCAGAATAAAGAAAACACCGTAAACGATCAGCGCGGCGACGACGACGGGTGCGTTATAAAGCCATCCGTCGATGTCCCTGCCCGTGATCTTTTCGAGCACCTTATCGAAAACGATTCCCGCAAGCGCGGCAGGCACGGAAGCGACGAGCACCTTGCCCCAGAGCTTCCATATCCTTATGTTTTCCGACTTTTCGCGCTTTGGCGACAGCGGCCAGAGGCGTGAAAAATAGGTCACGACGACGGCAAGTATCGCGCCGAGCTGTATGACGACCTCGAACATCTCGCAGAATTCCGCGGTAAACGCCTCATTCGGCGCGAGCGAGAAGGAGAGAAATTCGTCAAGCAGTATCAGATGCCCCGTCGAGCTGACGGGCAGCCATTCGGTGATGCCCTCGACTATACCGTAAACGATCGCGGTGATTATTTGGATGAATTCGTACATGACAACTCCGTTGTAGTGTAAAGTGTAAAGTGAAAAGTGAAAAGTTTAGGTAGCTTTTCGCGGGGCGAAAAGCATTTTTACATAGAAATTACTCTTAAACACCAAAGAAATTACTCTTAAAATATTTTTTATTACTCTTAAATAATTTTAAGAGTAATAACTATAATAAAAATCGAAAATTTCCGAGCAAAGCGAGGAAATTCACCTTCAAACTCCGCCGCAGGCGGACCTTAACTCGAGCGAAGCGAGATCATAACTCGGCGAAGCCGATCTTAACTTGCGCGAAGCGCAACACGAGCTCCGCGCCGCGTGATCACTCCGCACGGAGTATATCGCCTTCCTTAACCTCAAACGGTACTCTCGTATAAAATATCCTCGACGGATGCGGCGCGGATTCTACCGCCGTTCCCTCTCCGTCATAAAGCTCCGCGACGGTAAAGGGCTTGCCGACCTTGCCGGGGGTGAGGAGCTCGGCGGTCATATTCTGCACGAGCTTATTGCGCTGACGGAAGCGGTAGAGCTTGCCGTTTTCGTTTACTTCGATAGCCTTAAGATTTTCGGGCATCGGCTCGTCGAAATCCTCGGCGACGGCGAGGTATGCTTTCTCGCGCATATATCCCGGCTGTGTGACGAGTTTCGGATCCTCTCGGGGGTTATCAAAATAGAATCCCGTCGCGTACTCGCGGTGCGAAACGCTGTCGACCTCGGCGTAGAGCGCGGGATCGGGGACGTAATCGAGCATATTTCCGCCCGCTTCGACGAAATCCCGGAGTCCGTCGAGTGCGATCCTGTACGCGTTCGTCACGACGGCGGCGTAATAAGCCGATCTTACGCGTCCCTCAAGCTTGAATGACGAAATGCCCGCGTCAACGAGCTCGCCGACGTGGTTGATCATGCACATGTCTTTTGAGGACATAATGAACGTGCCCTCGTCGGTTTCAACGATCGGCATAGCCTCGTCGGGGCGTTTTTCCTCCACGATCTTGTAATTCCAGCGGCATGGCTGCGCACACGCGCCGTGGTTCGCGCTTCGATTGACCATAAAGTCGGAAAGCATGCATCTTCCGCTGTAGGAAACGCACATCGAGCCGTGAACGAACGCCTCGAGCTCAATATGCTCGGGGATGCGGTCGCGGATGGCTCTGATCTCCTTCAAGGAAAGTTCGCGCGCAAGGACAAGACGGGTCGCGCCGAGCTTGATATACTCGAGCGCCGCCTCGGGGCTTACGATGCTCGCCTGGGTCGAGATGTGGATATCCGCAGTCGGATTGATCTCCTTGATCATCGCGATAACGCCAAGATCGGCGACGATATAACCGTCGATATCGATCTTCGCGCACTCGCGGATAAACTCGCGGAGCGCGGGATATTCGGGGCCGTGCGGGAGGATATTGACCGTCAGATACATCTTTCTGCCGCGCGAGTGCAGGTATTCCGCCGCCTCGGCGAGCTCTTCGAGCGAGAAATTTTCGGATGCCTGGCGCATTCCGAAGCGTCTGCCCGCAAGATATACCGCGTCGGCGCCGAATCTGACCGCCGCGCGGAGCTTTTCGAAATTGCCCGCAGGTGCAAGCACCTCGGGGAGAATGAGTTTCTTTTCCATTTTATTTGATCTTTCCGCTTGTCATAACGTAATATTCGCCGGGGTTCGTGCCCTCGAGTCCACCCGAGACCTCAAGCGCGCCGTCGCCCGCGACCTCGATGATAACGTCCTTTTCCGAGCAATTGAAGAATCTGACCTTGTGGCCGGGGAAAGTGCTCGCGTAGCGCACGGACGCACCCTCGAATTTTGCCGTGGTGAGTATGTAATCGGGATCCATTTCGTGCATAACGAGGTCTGCGTTGTCGCGCGCCTGACCGTGGTGCGGCCATTTTGCGACGTCGGGGCGGCCGATCTTATCCTTATAGATCGCCCACATTCTGTCAACGCTCTCCTCGGTGATGCCGCGGGTGCGCTTCATACTGTCACCCGTAAAGAGGAGCTTTCTGCCCGCGTATCTGATAACGAACCAGATCGACGCCGCGTTGCCGACCGAAGTGGGGACCTTGGGGTCGTAGATGTTATCGGTGTCAAAGTAACCGTTCGCGATGATCTCGTAAAGCTCGCGGTGACGCGCCCAGTCGGTGTCAGGGGGCAGGATCTCAATTTCCGCGCCGCCGAAATTATAGAAAATGGTCGAGGGATCGTCCGAATGATAGTGGACCTCGATCCTCTTCACGTTCGGATGGCACTCGCGGAGCGCCGCCTCGATGCGGGGGCTGTACTTCGAATCGCCGTGGGGCAGATCTGCGGGGAGCGCGTTATGGGGAGGGAGAACGACTGTATCGATAGCGAAGCGCTTGTCGCAGATGACGTTTTCGATGGGACCGCAGACGTGGTCGATATGATAATGTGAGATGAACCAATCAAAGTGCAGGACGTCGACGCCCGCCGCCTCGCGGAGCTTGAGCAGAGCTTCGAGCGCAAACTCGGTCTTGGTCATACCGCCGTCGTGGAGGATATAGTGACCGTTGAGGGCAAAGATGAAGCAATCCGACTTCGCGACCTCGGGATGCGCAAGACAGTTGATGCGAAGCACGTTGTCACAGAGGGTGAAATCGTGGGGGAAAGTGCAGTTCATTTTATTTTATTCCTTTCGGGGAGTGAAAATTCAAGGTAAGAGGTAATAGTGAAGAGTGAAGAAGTGAGGTAATTTTTCGGCAAGCCGAAAAATATTTTATTATATATTAAATATATTCTTGGGGGAGATTGATTACGGGGATACCGCGCGCTTCGAAAACAGATAGCGTAACTCTATCGCCCGGGCAATAGAACCGGATATATCCCTCTGAATCTTTTACGCAATATATGCCGCCGCCTTTACTAATAACTCCGAGTGACGGATCTTTATTTTTTGCGGTTTCTAAGCGGGAAATCGATGAAAATTTGATGACTTGATCCTTGCGGCGGAAGCGTTTGAGAATAATTGCATCTTTTTCATCGTCAACGTAAATTCGGTTTGCAAAGCAATACACATAAAACGGAATCAAGTAATATCCAAGCATTCCAACCACAAATGCGCAAGGTATGGCAACAATCCAAGGAAACGCAAATATCATCCAAACAAAAAATCCGATGTAAACTGAAAAAATGGCAAGCGGAATCAAATCAATCATCTTTCCCTTTTTACTGTTTCGGATGTTGATGTAGTATTTTTTCATTGAGAGGCTCCTTTCAATTTGATATTTTGCGGAAACAAGTGTAGCGAATGATTTAACAAGTGCGAACAAAGCGTTCTGGGTGTCCCCTCATCACCCGCTGCGGCGGGAGCTTCTCCCAGGAGAAGCCTTGAGTTACTGTGAATACAATTTGGGCTATTCTAAACACAATTTTTGCTAATCCCAAATTGCTTTGTATAAATTATGAGGTTATAGTCCGTATTTAGTTTGCATACTTAGGATTATTGCTTGTGATATGATAACGCAAAATTGAATTATCGCACAGACTAAAACCCCAAGGCTTCTCCTGGGAGAAGCTCCCGCCGCAGCGGGTGATGAGGGGACACCCAGAAAGCTTTGTTCGCACTTGCATAATAAATTAAAATCGGAAATTTTCGCCTTGGCGAAAATTCACCTTAATTATTCATTATTCACTATTCATTCCCGCAAAGCGGTCTTCTTCCCGGGTATATCAAGCACAAAATATTCTCCCTGATTCACTCCCCACGTTCCGCCTTCAACCGAAAGCGGCTCGCCTTCCGCGACGGTGATGATGACGTCCTCTTTGCAGGAATTGACGAACTTGGCGCGGAAATCGGGGAAGGATTTTGCGTAGGTCACGCTCGCGCCCTCGTCGGGGGTGGTGGTGAGTATGTAATCGGGGTCGATCAGGTCGTGCACGGCGACGTCCGCCTCGTCCTCCGCCTGACCGTGGTGCGGCCATTTGAATAGATTGGGATTTTTGATCTTTTCGCCGTAGAGCGCGACCATTCGGTCGAATCCCTCGTCGGTCATCCATCGGGTGCGTTTGGGAGTGTCGCCGGTGAAGACGAGCTTCTTGCCGCCGTGGCGGATGACCATCCAGACAGATGAGATGTTGGCAACGTACATCTGATTCTTGCGGTAAAGAAGATCATCGGTGCAAAAATAGCTCTGCGCGATCTTGAGGAGCAGATCGGGCGCCGCCCAGTCGGTGTCGGGGGGCAGGATCTCGATCTCTGTGCCGCCGAAATTATAGAAGAAGGTCTTCTTGCAGTCGGAATAGAAAGGAATGACCGTGACCTCGCAGTTCGGATGGAAGTCGCGGACGACCTCCATGATCTCGTTTGTATAATCGCGCGATACGTGGATCGAGCCCTCGGGCAGAGCGTTTACAGACGGCATAATGATGCGGTCGATGGCAAAACGCCCGTCGCGGACGACGTGCTCAAGAGGCGCGCCGACGTGATCGACGTGGAAATGCGAGATTATCCAATCGAAATGCAGAACTTCCGCACCGACTGCCTCGCGAAGCGCGAGCAGATGCTCGAGGCAGTCCGTTCCGTATTTTCCGCCGTCGTGGAGCATAAAATGCCCGTTCAACGCAAATATGAAACCATCCGACTTCTTAATTTCGGGGTGTCCGATGGAATTTATGCGAAGGACGTTGTCGCGGAGCGTAAAATCAGCGGGGAAATTTGATCTCATTTTGTGTTCCTTTCGTATTGAACGTCAATCAGTAAAAGTCAATCGGCGAACGACCGTTTGAGAAGGTCATATGTGCGGACCATTTACCGAATGATACCGTCACCTTTGTTCGGTCTGACAGAGCTGCTTCCAGATAATAATCTGTGCCGGATGCTATGCATTCGCCGTTTTCATAGAGATAATTCCGCAAAAAACCGCGGTATAACGTAATGTGCGCGCCGAAAACTTCGACTGTTTCGAATTTTGAGGACATACAATCCGCAAGCAAAAATGAAGCGGGAAAAACCGCACCGGCAAAACCGAGCACGATACCCCAAGTAAGATTTTCATTATACGTCACGGACTGATATGTAAATACCCCCGCCAGGATACCTTCGCTTGTTATTTCCTCAACGACCTTGCTCTGTTCATACAGCACGGAAAAAATGATGCCGATGACAATGAAAATCAACGTCAGCCCGCCTTCGATCATACGCCGTTTTCGTATTCGCGCGGTCAGTTCTTTTTCAAGTTCAAGATGTTTCATAGTTTATAAAATTAATCAAGATTATGTTCGTAATCCGATGCATCAAGGATGATCTTTCTGCATTTTGGGCAGCAGTAGCTTTCAATATAATGGGGATGCAAAAGGGGCGCATCCAAATGAAGCGCGTATTTTTCTTTTAAGCCCGGAAGCAGACTGATCTTGTGCTTTTTCTGGCTCCAGATCGTCGTCCCGCAGTTAAGATAACCCGAAAGCATTTCGGTATCACAGAAAGGGCATTTCATATGGGGATACTCCTTTTTAATTTACTGATAAGCAGAATGGTTAGAACGCCGAATAATGAAGTATACGACCTAACCTGCCGCCCCTCCCGCTTGCGGGAGGGGTTGGGGTGGGCAGTCAGCGATATGCGAAATCTTACGCACCCAAATTAAATCAAAGGCGAAATCAATTAAAATCGGAAAATTTCCGACTCGTCGGAATGTCCGGTTTCAGGGCATCGGTAAGTGGAATGTGTCAGAGCATCGGTAAGTGTTTGTGTCAGAGCATCGGTAAGTCCAAGGCAAAAATATGGTATAATAACCGTCGAAAGGCGGTGAAAAAATGTCTTGGAAGGAAACCGATGTGATGAAAGAAAAAGAAAAATTTATCGATGCTATGATCAAAGCTGAAAAACCATTCAAACACATTTGCGCTGACTTCGGAATATCCGAAAAAACGGGTCATAAGTGGAAAAAGAGATTCTATGAAGAAGGTAAGACAGGTCTTTTTGAAAAGAGTCGAGAAGCCGAAACACATCCGAACTCTTTACCCGAAGATACCGTGATAGCTCTCATTCAGCTTAAAAGCGCTCACCCTTACTGGGGAGCAAAAAAGATCAGAGAACTCTTCGCAAGGTCGCGCCCTAATGTTGAATGTCCCTCGCTCAGTAGCGTAAACAGGATCCTTGCCAAAGCCGATCTTGTTAAGAAAAGACGTATCAAACCGGCATCGGTAGATTGCAGAAGGCTTCATGCTCATATACAACCTCAAGAGGTCAATGATGTTTGGGCTATTGACTTCAAAGGCTATTGGAAATCTGATGGCGAGATCTGCGAACCTTTTACCGTTCGTGAGCTTATTTCAAGAAAAATACTTTGTGTAAAGCTTATGGAAAGCAAAACTTCTGAAGCTGTCAGAGCTGTTATGACCGAGCTTTTTAAGAAATATGGCCTTCCAAAAGTCATAAGAAGTGACAACGGTACGCCTTTTTCCTCTCCAAACGGTCTTTTATCTCTAACAACTCTATCTGCTTGGTGGATTACTCTCGGTATTACTCCGGATAGAACCGAAAAAGGCTCTCCGGGACAGAACGGTTCTCTTGAGAGAATGCATGCGGATATTGCAAGAGAGATCGAAGGTAAGGTGCACGGCGGTATTCTTGCCAATCAAGCAGTTATAGATGCTTGGGTTCAGGAGTATAATTCGGTACGTCCAAACGAAGCTATCGGTATGAAAACTCCTGATGAAGTGTTCAGTCCTTCGGAGCGAAAGTACATAGGCGATTTTGATGAGATAGAGTATCCTATTGGCTTTCTCTCAAGAAAAGTTCTTGGCAGCGGGGAGATCGTTTTTAGCGGGATAAGGGTCTCTATTGGTTATTCTCTAAAGGGGTTAAACATTGGTCTTAAACCTTTGGAGGACAACAAGTATGATGTTTTTCTTGCAGATTTTCTGCTTGGAACCCTTGATATGGATTCCTGTTGCTTCTTCCCGCTTGATGTGGTAAAATAGTAGGCTGGGGAGGGCGAAAACACACTTGTGTTTTCACCCGTATCCATTATATTTTTGCTGTTTCGTCAAGGTAGTATTGTAAACTTTACGCTTGCGTAAACTTTACAATCTCCACCTTGACGAGGGCTTACCTGTACTATACACTGGCTTACCTATCCCCTGACACAAATCACTTACCGATGCGCTGATTTTTCAAAAAT
>JAZSLM010000134.1:0-6216 GCA_045535375.1 Eubacteriales bacterium | reverse complement strand
CGATGAGCTGATCGACGTAGAAGTGGTAGCCGAGCTGCGAGGGCACTGTGCCCGCCGAGGTATCCGGCTGTTCGAGGTAGCCGAGCTCTTCAAGCTCCGCCATCTCGTTTCTTATCGTAGCGGAGGAGCAGCTGATACCCGGAAGCTGCATAAGCGACTTTGAACCGATCGGCTCACCGAGCTCGATATGCGATTCAACGATAGCTTTCAGTATCTGTTTTTTTCTGTTACTGAGTTCACTTCCGTACATGATCTTCTCCTTTCGGTAATAAGAACGGCACCGTTTGCAGTTCGCCTTTTAGCACTCATTATTCCCGAGTGCTAACCTACGCTAATAATATACCACAAACGATGCCGTTTTTTTACTCTTTTGTTTTGATTTTTTGTGAATTATTTGTGAACATTGGCAGATAGAGTGCTAAACTGCAAATTTTAACACTTTTTACTGCTCGATTGCCCAATATTCGATGGCAGATACGCTGTCACCGTCAAAGCGGAAGCGAAGTTCGGTGTTTTCCTTGACGTAAACCACGTTGCCGTTCTGCTCGGTGAAGGAGGATCCATATGCATTGATCACGTCATTGCGGGACGAGCCGAGCATGATTCCCTCGGGGGTTGCTACCGAGTCATCGGTGAAGCAAACGTTGAGAACGTAGTCAACTTCGTTTTCGGGATAGGTGCGAAGCTTGAATCCGGGATAGGTATAGTCTTTATCAAGTCCCTGATAAAGACAGCTGGGACTTTCCTCGTAAGACGTGGGATCACCGAGGCCGTTCATAAGTTCCGACATCTTTGCGTGAGGAGTTACCGCGGTGTTATTGTATACGAACGAATATGCGTTACTCTCGGTCACGGGTACGGTTGTTTCCTCGGGGGGGAGGGTGATATCAGCACCACCGCCATTGCAGGAAACGAGCATTGCCGCGCTGAGAGAAATCAACAAAAATACAGAAATAATCTTTTTCATTTTAATTTTCCTTTCACTGTCCGAAATATTCAGAGGGGATCTCAAGGTTAACAAGCGGGCGCTTTGACACCTCGGGGAATTTTTCGACGTCATAAGTGTAATAATTTTCGAGCTTATAGTCAGCATTACGCCATCTGGTATAAGCCTCAAGCTGTGAGTTGGTCATAAGATAGGTTGCGAGATTGTAGGGTGAGCGCTGCGGGGTTGCATCGAAATGATACCAAGCGGGATCGGATGCGCTTCCTATATTAACAAGTACCCAGAAATGAGTTCCCGTGCCTTCGACCTTTGCAGATTCGGCTCTTTCGACGATATGCGCATCAAAGCCGAGATATCGCAGAATCGAATAAGAAACAGCACAATAAGTGAAGCAGTCACCGGTATAAGCGCCGCTGAGTGCCTCGTAAGCCTCTTTGCGCCAGTCAATATGCTTTGAAGTGTTGCTGTACTTCATATTATCGTAAACGTATCTGAACACAGCGTATGCCTTTTCCTCGGCGGTCATCTTGCTCGTTATCTTAAGATTCTTTTCGATCTTCGCTATAGCCGCATTGAGCATATCCTCGGTAATCGCCGCGTCATGGACAGTCAGAGTTACCGCGCGTCTTGTTTCGTTACCTGCGCCGTCTTTGGCTACGATATAAACGGTATATTTTCCGGGAACGTCAAGATTCGCGCCTGCGGGATCGAGAGAAAGTTCGACCTGACCGCTGTCGTCCGTTGCCTCAACGCCTGCACGCCAGATAACGGTTCCGCCGGCATCCGATTCAAGGGTATCGGGAGCTTTGACTATAACGGGAGCGTCGGTATCGCTGGTTACGGTAAAATAGGTGGTATAAACGGTTGTATTGCCGAAAGCATCAGTGAGAACTATATTTACGTTCACTGTTCCGGATGACGTGAAGGTCGGCTCGGTTTCATAGGAAATGTTCACACGGCTCTTGTCGACGATATTGCTGATAAAATCCGATGCCATTGGAACCTTGTTATAGCAGGTCTGAGGAGTTACGGTTGCCGAGGGCGGAGTTCTGTCCGCGATCTCAAGAACAACGTCATAGGTAGTGCCTTCATAGAGGATCTGAAGCATATAGATCCCTGCGGCATCCTTGCTGATTCCCGAAAGCTCCGAGAGATATTCACCCGATCCTTCTCTGCCGGTGAAAACGTCAGCAGAGGGAAGATCGTCACCGAGCTCGGAAACGTAGTGTGTATAGAGAAGTCCGTGTTCATCAACAACGGTGAGGACGAAGGAATATTCGGTCTTATTGCCCGCACCGTCCTCGAGAACGACTGTGAGCTCCTGACTTCCTGTTTTATCGAGATCGGGTTTCTTTTTGAACTTTACGTCAACCCGGGTCGCGTCCATAATATCGGAAACGCAATCTTCCGCGCGAAGTTCGCTTCCGCGGCGCACCGAAAGATCGATAACGGTTGCCGTGGGTGCGTTTGTATCAACAACAACGAGCTTGGTGGTGCAGACCGCGCCGTCTATAACGAGTCTGATCTTATATTCGCCGACCTCGGAAAGGTTGTACGACACTCCGTCCGCAAACTCGGCAGTATGATTCTTCTCGATGAGAAAATCACTTGCGTTTATTGAGTTTCTGCCCGCTTCAACTGTCACGCTTCTTGCAACAAAATCGGGGCGGACAAAAAGGCTGCCGAGCAGCACCGCTACGGCGACGCACAAAAGCACCGAAAGCGCGGCTATTGCATATACTATCTGTTTACCGTTCGAGGGCGTTCTTCGCGCCTCGCGCGCCGGCTCATTGTTATATTTACTCCTATAATCTTTATAATCCATAAAACTTATCCTTGGTGTGAAATTTATTCTATTATATTATACCACTTAAACCCAATCAATCGATTACCAAATGATAAATAAAAAATAAACAATAAAAATGATCGGGCAAGCCCGATCATTTTTATTGTTTAACCCATTCTTTCGCCGAGCTGTGCTCCGCCGAGGATATGGAAATGAAGATGCTTTACCGACTGGCAAGCATCGGCACCGCAGTTAGTGATAACGCGGTATCCGCCGCCGAGATTTTCGCACTTGGCGATCTCGGGGATAGCCTCAAAGATCTTGGAAACGAGCGCGCTGTTTTCCGCATTAATCTCATCGACGGACGAGATATGCACCTTGGGCACTACAAGAATATGTACGGGAGCCTGAGGATTTATATCGCGGAAAGCATAAACATACTCGTTTTCATAGACCTTCGACGAAGGGATATCGCCCTTGATGATCTTGCAGAAAAGGCAGTCCATTATTCAGCGCAAACGGTAACTCTACCCTTGGTGATCTCGGTGATAAGGTCGATGATACCAACGACAACGCCGATGCAGAAGAAGCAAAGGATACCTACAACGAGAGTTGTGGTGTTCTTGGTCTCAAGGTAGCGAAGAATGCGATAGATTCCGCTTGCAAGTCCACCCGTCCAGGGGAGGAAAAGAAGGATCTTAACGATCAAAGGAAGCTCTTCAAATTTTTCTGTGTACTTTACCTGTTCGGACATAGTAATACCTCCGTATAAATTTATGTGGTTTAAGTATATCACATCGCGAACAAAAAGTCAATAGTTTATACAGACAAAAACCAACTTTTATTAAAAAAATATACAAGAAAAAACAGGTAAACCGAATGATCGATCTACCTGTATTTCATAAAAGAAAGGCTTATTTATACTTTCTCTTTCTTGCTGCTTCAGACTTCTTCTTGCGCTTTACGCTGGGCTTTTCATAGTGCTCTCTCTTACGGAGCTCTGCGAGTACACCGGAGCGTGCACACTGCTTCTTGAAGCGACGAAGAGCGTTATCAAGAGATTCGCCTTCTCTAAGCTTAACTTCTGCCATATTTATTTCCCTCCCCTCGCTAACAAAGAAATTAACGGAACTATTATACACTAATTTGGGGCAAATGTCAATAGTTTTTTGCAATTTTCTTGCATTCTTTTTCTATTTTTGCCCCAAATTGCGGATAATAATCTTATTTTACGACGATATTAACGATCTTATTGGGAACTGCGATCTCTTTGACGACAGTCTTGCCCTCGATAGCGGCGGCAATTCTCTCGTCCGCCTTTGCGAGTGCGATAGCCTCGTCCTTCGGGCAGTTGAGAGGAAGAACTACGGTCGCGCGGACCTTACCGTTGATCTGAACCGCTACCTCGATGGGTGCGTCAACGGTCTTCGCCTCATCGTATGCAGGCCACTTTGCGAGCGAAAGCAGACCCTTGCCGCCGAGAACTTCGTTGATCTCCTCGCAGAGGTGAGGAGCGAAGGGGCAAAGAATGGTTGCGAAGGTGAGAAGCTCATCACGGGTAAGAGTTCCGCAATCGTAGATCTTGTTGAGAAGCTCCATCATAGCCGCAATAGCGGTGTTGAACTTCATTGCCTCGATATCCTCGGTGACCTTCTTTACGGTCTTATGGAAAGGAACCTCGAGTGCGGGAGTTACGCCGTTGCCCTTTGCGATGTCGCAAAGATCTGCAACTCTGTCAAGGAATCTCTTGCATCCGCGGACGCTGCTCTCATTCCAGGGAGCTGCTGCTCCGTAATCGCCCATGAAGAGGACGTAGGTGCGGAGAACGTCTGCGCCGTAAGTATCGATAACGTCGTTAGGGTCAACGCCGTTGCCGCGGGATTTACTCATCTTTTCACCGTCGGCGCCGAGAATGAGTCCCTGCGCGGTTCTCTTTGCATAGGGCTCCTCGGTTGGAACGCTTCCGATATCGTAGAGGAAGTGGTGCCAGAATCTCGAATAGATCATATGGCGGGTTACGTGCTCCATACCACCGTTGTACCAGTCAACGGGGAGCCAGTAATCGAGCTTCGCGGGATCTGCAAGAGTTTCTGCATTGTGAGGATCGATATAACGGAGGTAGTACCAGGAGGATCCCGCCCACTGAGGCATGGTATCTGTCTCGCGCTTTGCAGCTGCGCCGCACTTGGGGCAAGTACAGTTTACGAACTCGTCGATTCTTGCGAGAGGCGATTCGCCGCCGACGCCGGGTGCGAATTCCTCCATAGGGGGCAAGCGGAGAGGAAGCTCTTCGTAAGGTACGGGAACCATTCCGCAATGAGGACAGTGAACGATCGGGATAGGCTCGCCCCAGTATCTCTGGCGGTTGAATGCCCAGTCCTTCATCTTATACTGAACGCCGCCTTCGCCGACGCCGAGCTTCTTCAGCTCCTCGGTCGCGCGCTTGATGGCGTCAGCCTTGACCGTGATACCGTTGAGGAATCCCGAGTTGACCATTTCGCCGTCGCCTGCGTATGCTTCCTTCTCGATATCGCCGCCCTTGATGACCTCAACGACGTCGATGCCAAACTTGCGGGCGAACTCCCAGTCGCGGCTGTCATGCGCGGGAACTGCCATGATAGCGCCCGTGCCGTAGCCCATCATTACGTAGTCAGCTATATAAATAGGAATATTCTTGCCCGTGATGGGGTTGATGCCCGAAATACCGTCGAGGCAAACGCCGGTCTTATCCTTGACGAGCTGTGTACGCTCAAACTCTGTCTTCTTCGCGCACTCCTCGCGGTATGCGAGAACGGCATCCATATTTGCGATCTTGTCGGCATACTTGTCGATAAGAGGATGCTCGGGGGCGATTACCATGAAGGTAACGCCGAAGATGGGGTCGGGGCGGGTGGTGTAAACGCGGAGCTTTTCGTCAACCTCTGCGATAGAGAAATTAATGAACGCGCCCTCGGAACGACCGATCCAGTTTACCTGCTGCTGCTTGATGTTGGGAAGGTAATCAACGCCGTCAAGACCGTTCAGGAGCTTATCGGCATACTCGGTGATGCGGAGATACCAAACGTCCTTCGACTTCTGGATGATGTCGGAGTGGCAGATGTCGCACTTACCGCCCTGGGAGTCCTCATTCGAGAGAACGACCTTACAGTTGGGGCAGTAGTTTACAAGTGCGGTATCACGGAAAGCAAGTCCGTTTTCGAACATCTTGAGGAAGATCCACTGTGTCCAGCGGTAGTAATCCTCATCGGTGGTATCAACAACGCGATCCCAGTCAAGAGCAAAGCCTACGCGGCGGAGCTGATTTGTGAATTTCGCGATATTGTTATCGGTAACTATTCTGGGGTGAACGCCGGTCTTTACAGCGGTATTCTCAGTAGGAAGACCGAAAGCATCAAATCCCATCGGGAAAAGGACGTTGTAACCGTCCATTCTTCTCTTTCTCGAGACCACCTCAAGTCCGGAATACGCCTTGATGTGTCCGACG
>JAZSLM010000026.1:0-2723 GCA_045535375.1 Eubacteriales bacterium | reverse complement strand
GGCGCAAGGATGCAAGATCATCCTCGCAGACGAGCCCACGGGCAACCTTGATTCCACCAACACCGCGAACATAGTCAAGATCCTTTGCTCCCTCGCCCACGACGACGGCTGCACCGTCATAATAGTCACCCACGACCCTGCTGTGGCCGAGCAAGCAGACGCCGTCCTTCAAATGAAAGACGGCGCGTGGATCTGAATCTAAAAATGGACTGCTTCATTGTCAAGCAGTCCATTATTGATTTCAAATCACTTTATCCTCACATACCCGCTTTCTTCGATCAGCGTTTGTCCTTCGTCAGAAAGTATCCAATCGATCAGCACGGGGATATTTGGATTTGCGTTATCGGCGCGGTAAATGGCGTAAAATTTCGCGATTATCGGGTACGTGCCGTTCCTGATATTTTCCGCACTCGGGTAGACACCGTTCAGCGCGAGCATCTTGACCGATTCGTTGCCGACGATGCCGTCCATATAATAGCGGAATGAAAATCCTATCGAAGCTCCGAAAATGGCAAGCGGCGACTTCGGCGCGGTCTTGCGCTCACCCATAAAGGAGTCCATCGCCGACCGGCTACCGCTTCCCGCAAGTCTCGTCACGGGATTTATCACTCTGTTCGCACCGCCGACCTGCGACCAATTTCTGTATTCTCCCGCATAGATCGAGCGTATCTGTTCGACCGTCAGCGAATCGACCGGGTTCTTTTCGTTGACAAAGAACACGAACGCCTCAAGTCCAACGGGAACGTAAACGAGCTCCACGCCCTGGTCTTCGGCATACTGCTTCTGCTCTGCCGAGGGCGCGGCGCAGAAAAGAATATCCGTGTCACCGTCAACTATCGCGGTGTATCCGCGGACGGTGTTTTTGTACTGCATCTTCGAATCGGGAGCGAAATTCTCGCCGTAAAAATTGTCGTCCGAAAACTTTCCGCCCTCATATGTCACCGAGCCCTCGGGATAGACCGCGTTGACTATCGCGGCGTAGACGGGCACAAGCGCGGCGGCACCGTCGAGCACGGGAAGATCTTCGGTCAACTTCAGCGACGAATCTATCCGCGCGAGATCGGAATCCTCTTCAAACGGAAGAAATTGCGCAACGTCGATCATCTTTGCCTGCGACGCCGAGCTGAAATTGTTAGCAAGCCGAGCAGTCAGTAGCATATAAATACTCAGATTAAAAAGCGCGAAGGCAAGAACTATCGCTGTCAGCACTAAAAATGCACGCCTTTTCTTCATCACCAGAGCTCACCTCCGATAAAGTAGATTATCGAGCAATGCTGATACGCCCAGATCGCGTAGATCACGTGCGCCGCGGTCAGGACGAGGCAGACCGCAAGCAGGGCGATGAGTATTTTATTAAAGGTCGAGGTCTTCATTTTACATAAAGGCAACTGCCGTGTAAAGCATGATGACAAGTGCGGCGACCATGGCGACCACCAATCCGAAGACCACGGAGCAAACGATGAGAGCGTTCCTTCTCGATTTCAGAACGCATTCGCCGACACTGCCCGGCTCACGTTTGCTCTTCCTTTTTGCGGCAAGATACATACAAAGAGTCACGATAAAACCTACGAGCGCCGTAGTCGGCACCAGCCAGAAGAAAGCCTGAGTCAAATAGATCATAATTCCGTCCTCCGTTTTTTCTAAATTATATCATAGAAATTCTTAAAATACAATAAGTAATGAACTTAATTTTTATTTAAGACGAAAAAAGCCGCCCGAAGGCGGCAAAAAAAGTTTAAAGTTTAAATGCTCGTTATCACTCGCAGTTATGAGTTTGCTTCGCAAACGTTATGATATGATCGACTGTTTTCTTCAGCACATCATAACTTGGCGCAGCCAACCATAACTCTAAACTCGCCGCAGGCGATCATAACTGCGCACTTGCACAAGTGCGCCAAGGCGGCAATATCAGTTTTCTCTCGGATTTAATTCCATTTCAACCACTTTTCCTTTTTCAAAGCGGATGAAGCCGTTCTGCTTATACACCTCGGGAGAAAACGGAGTCGGCTTGGCTTTTTCATCCTCCGACCAAAAACGAAAGTCAAAATCCTTGCCGATCGACCAGATCCCGGTGTAATCGACGGGGATATCAAAGAGGTAAGTCCAGATCCTTTGGCTTTTGACGTGCTCGGGCTTCACACCCATAATTTCGGGAACAGAAGCAAAAAGTCCTTCGAGCATAGTCATATGCAAAGCTCCGTCTTTGAGTTCGTAGCATAAAGTATAATCCCAATAATAATTCTTCTTGACTTTAATTCCGTGCGCCTTGACGTCGAAGGATAGCACGGGATCACAAGCGAAGACAACAAAATCCTCGATCAGAAAAATGATCTGGTATTTGTGACCGTATTTGTCGGTGGAGTACAATGTGCTCATTTCGGTGGCTCCTTTGGTGGGGATAGAGATATTATAGCATATTTTGATATGAAAGTCAATGAAATCGCGCGAAGCAATTTCATCCACCGCAGGTGGATTTCTTCCGCCGTAGGCTGATTTAATTGAAAAATGGGACTGTTTGAGATGACATTAGTGGGGGATGGTTAGTTACATTAAACTCATTGATGCTCTGCGCGCTCGTTTCCGTGTGCGAACATAATGTGAGCCCACGCCCTAAAAACGCCACACTGTGGCGTTTTCTTAACGGGCTTCCGAAGTCGGATCGTAGCCATGTCGTTCTGTGAGCCAAGGAGTTGAATACAAATTTTGTCTTCCTAAGACCGCTT
>JAZSLM010000090.1:0-30838 GCA_045535375.1 Eubacteriales bacterium | reverse complement strand
AGTTGCTCCGTCGCGAACACAAACTGCGCTACTGTTTTCAGAGTAAATTGTACCGCCGCTTACGATAACCGATGCATCTGTTCCTGCTGCGTCAACGGTTACCTTATCGTTACCGCTCTGATTAAGGCTGCCTGCCTTAACTTCGATACATCCTGCATCTGCAAAAGCAAGGTTATAGTTAGCGTTAACTGCATTAAGCTCGGCGCCGTCAACAACGATATCGCCGCCATTTGCGTAAAGAATAGAAGTATTGGAGTTGACAGTGAGATTCTCACCAAGGGTAAGAGTACCCTTCTTAACGGTGAATGCGTCAACTGCGGTTGCAGTAATGGTAACTGCCTCTTTTGCCTTGATGGTGATAAAATCTGCCGCTTCAAGAACAATGGGAGCGTCGATCGTAGTATCCTTGACTACGATGATCTCTGCAGTACCGGCTGCTATGTTTTCTGCCGCTTCTTTTACGGTAGCGAACTCATAAAGATCCGTACCGTTCATATAATAAGCAACGGTGTCGTCCTTAAGAGTCGGCTCTGCAGCAAAAGCTGTCAGCGCGAGTGCGCTCATTGTAAGGATAAGTGCGAGTGTGAACGAAAGAATTTTTTTCATTCTGTTTTCCTCCTGAAAATATTGATCTTACATGTCCGCCGTTTTTGGCGTTAGGTCACGTAATCGGTAATATTATTGGTTATATTTCCGATTTTGTAACCGTGTGTGAATATTTTACCATACTGTATGCAATTTGTCAATACTTTTTAGAAAAAAACGAAAAATCACGAAAACGTGTAACTTTTGACAAACACCAGATTTTGCATTTCATATATACAATGGATAAAAAAGCTTGAATTGCCATAAAAAACGCAAAAACGATTGACAAACGCGTTTTTTTAATGTATAATATATTTATCTATGAAAAATAGAAAAAATATGGAGGTTTTCCAAATGAAACACATTTCCCGCATCATCATTGCGATCCTCATCGTCGCTATGATGCTTCCTATGGCACTTGCTTGTGCCGAGACAAATCCCGGCGACGAGACCACTCAGGGTTCCGCCGAGACTCAGGCTCCCTCGGGTAACGATCCCGTAACCACCGAGGCCGAGGAAACACTTTTCGCACCTTCCGACATCCCCGCTGACCTCAAGTTTGAGGGCGAGACAATCAGATTCCTCTACTGGCAGGACGTTGAGAACCCCGAGTTCTTCGTTGAGGACCAGAACGGCGAAGCCGTAAACGACGCTATCTACAACCGTAACGCAAAGGTTGAAGAGCAGTTCGGCGTTACCCTTGAATTCACCGGCACTCCCGGTAACTTCGACAACCAGAAGGATTTCGTTAACCAGTGTATCAACAGCACCCAGTCCGGTGCCGATGCTCACGACTTCTTCTGTGGCTACTCGATGTCCGGTGCAACTCTTATGTGCGAGGGTATCGCTCAGGACCTTACCGACTATTCCATCATCGAGTTTGACAAGCCCTGGTGGCCCGCTTCCCTTACCTCCAAGGCAACCCTTAAGGACGGTATCTACTTCGCTTCCGGCGACATCTCGACAAACTTCCTTTATATGATGTACCTCTGCGTATTCAATAAGGATATGTACACCGATGTTTACGGTGCCGAGCCCAAGGATCTTTACGAATTTGTTGACAACAAGGAATGGTGTCTTGACAAGTTCATCGAGCTTTCCACCGGCGTTTACGTTGACCAGGACGCTGACACCGTTGCAAGCGGCGGCGACCGTTTCGGTTTTGTAACCAACAACATCCACTTTGACTCTTTCTACACCTCCGCTAACCTCTTCACCGTAGTTCCCAACCAGGACGGTTCCGAAGTTATGCTCTGTGACGACCTCTTCTCCGAGAAGACCCAGAATCTTCTGACCAAGATGTGTGAATTCCTGCACACCACCGGCGACTGCTACTTCAGCGACTCCCAGAACATCTTTGCTAACGGCAGCGCACTCTTCACCATCGACCGTGCACAGATCACCACCAAGAAGCTCGGAAGCACCGCATTCTCCTACGGTATCCTTCCCGTTCCGAAGTATGATGCAGAGCAGGAAGAATACTACACCTGCATGGCATTCCCCTTCACCACCTACGTGCTCTCCACCGCTTCCACTCACTCCGAGGCAGCAGCAGCTACCCTCGAGCTCATGGCTTACCAGAGCTATCTCAACATTACCCCCGCACTCTTTGAGGAAGCTATGAAGCTGAGATACGCTGACCAGAGCTCCGACTCCTTCATGTTTGACCTCATCCGCGAGACCGTTGTCATCGACCTTGGCAGACTTCTCACCAACCGTCTTGATAACCTCTCCTACAGCCTCTTCCGTACCGCTATGAACAACAACCAGGCAGGCTCTTGGTCTTCGCTCAAGAACGCAAACACAAAGCTCTTCAACAGAAAGATCTCCGATATCAACAAGGCACTCGAAAAGCTTGGTTAATAAAATTTACATACAAAAGCAGGTCTTCGGACCTGCTTTTTACGTTATTTTTCAAAAAGTGATTGACAAACGCTTCATTTTAGTTTATAATAATTAGGTATATCAAAATTCTAATTTTCGCAAAGGATAAAGAAAAATGACACTTTATGAAGAACTTATCGCGCGCGGTCTTGTGGCTCAGGTAACCGACGAGGCGCACATCAGCGATATGATCAATGGCGGCAAAGCCACCTTCTACATCGGCTTTGACCCCACCGCTGACTCACTCCACGTCGGTCACTTCATGGCTCTCTGCCTTATGAAGAGACTCCAGATGGCAGGCAACAAGCCCGTCGTTCTCATCGGCGGCGGCACCGCAATGATCGGCGACCCCTCGGGACGCACCGATATGCGTTCCATGATGACTCGCGAAACAATTCAGCACAACTGCGATTGCTTCAAGAAGCAGATGGAAAGATTCATCGAATTCGGCGAGGGAAAGGCTATCATGGTCAACAATGCCGATTGGCTCCTTGACCACAATTACGTTGACGTCCTCCGTGAGGTCGGCGCTTGCTTCTCTGTCAACAACATGCTCCGCGCAGAGTGCTACAAGCAGAGAATGGAGAAGGGACTTTCCTTCCTTGAATTCAACTATATGATCATGCAGTCCTACGACTTCTACTATCTCTACCAGAAGTACGGCTGCAACATGCAGTTCGGCGGCAACGACCAGTGGTCGAACATGCTCGGCGGCACGGAGCTTATCAGACGTAAGCTCGGTAAGGACGCTCACGCAATGACCATCACCCTGCTCCTCAACTCCGAGGGCAAGAAGATGGGTAAGACCGCATCGGGCGCAGTTTGGCTTGATCCCAACAAGACCACTCCCTACGATTTCTATCAGTATTGGAGAAACGTTGAGGACGCGGACGTTCTCAAGTGCATCCGTATGCTGACCTTCCTGCCTATGGAACAGATCGAGGCTATGGACAGTTGGGAAGGCAGCCAACTCAACACCGCGAAGGAGATCCTCGCATACGAGCTCACCAAGCTCGTTCACGGCGAGGAGGAAGCAAATAAGGCGCAGGCAAGCGCGAAGGCACTCTTCGGCGCGGGCGCGGATGCCGATATTCCCACCGCAGAGCTTGCAGAGGCTGACCTTATCGACGGCGCGATCGACATTCTCACCATCCTCGTTAAGGCAGGTCTCGTGCCCTCGAAGTCCGAGGCACGCCGTGCCGTTGATCAGGGCGGCGTAACCGTCGAGGGCGAGAAGGTCACCGATATCAAGGCAACCTACACCGCAGATACACTTAAGAACGGCATCGTTGTCCGCAGAGGCAAGAAGGCGTTCAAGAAGGTAGTTCTTAACTAAATAAGATAAAACACGGCAGTTCGGTTGACGGACTGCCGTGTTTTGAATGCAGAGTTAAGAGTGCAGAGTTATGGTAAATTTCCTCGCAAGCGAGGAAATTTCCATTTAACTAAATATAACAGCAGCGGGAAGTTTTGATCGAACTTTTCAAAAGTTCGCGGAGCACGAGGCAGAGCCTCGGACTAATGCGAGAGCTTCAGCTCTCGCTACTGCGCTTCAAAATGACGAAGCTCCGCTTCGGCATTTTGGACAGAGTCAATACTTCCCGAATGTAGGGAAATATTGCGCTCTGTCACCCCGCGCGCTCCGCAGAGCGCGCAACACCTCACTAAAAACTTACGCTTGCAAAAATCCAAAGCTTATGATATAATTAAATAAAAAACGGTAATCAAAATGAATCGAAAAAAACTATTCAAAAAGAAAATGACACTTGAACAGGCAGTTTTATTCCTTGTTGTCGGAATAATTCTGGGAACAGTATTCACCTTCGGACAACAGTATTGGAAAGCACCGATACTTCGCGAGGACACAATTCCTGTTGAAGCAGAATATTCATATCATACCCAAAGGCTCGTCCGCCCCGATTCTCACGCAGTAAGCATCCATTGTTCCAATGGCGAAATATACAGTATCGACGCACATTGCGTCACCTATGATATCCTCGATTTCGTTGACACTCTTGAAAAAGGAACAAAGCTGAATATGCTGATCCATCCGAATTCGGATACAATCCTATCGCTTGACGTGGGCGGTGACAGTATTCTTGATTTTGATAAGGTTCAAAAAAATCTCGATTACGCCAATTCCGGGTTCCTATGCCTCGGAATATTTCTGTATATTATCGCAGTATGCGGGGCAGTGAGATTGATTGTTATTGCAAGACAAAAATATAAAAGGTAAAAAAGCGAAGGAGCGGTAAACTCCCGCAAGGGGAGTTTATCGCTCCTTCCAAACAGCCGGCGGGGCGCCGTCTGTTTGAAGCACGGAGGGAGTTCCGACCTCTGCGGAGGTCGGCTTAAGGAACTTTTTGAAAAAAGTTCCTTAAGAAACCTCAAAAACTTTCCGTCTTTTTTGTTTTAGAGATTACGGATGTAATCCGCAAACACATCTGCCATGTGTTTGCACGCCTTCTCCGACATATGCGTGCCGTCGGGCATGCTTTCGGGGTTGAAGGGGTCAAGCTCGGGGTCGTCGTAGAAGTTGATCGGCTCGATGCCCTCGCTGCGGCTGACTGCCATAAACGCGTTGTGGAAATCTATATGCTTGAGGTCATCCTCTCGGAGCTGCGGCTCCTTTTTCTTTCTCATGGATGCCGAGATGATCAGCTTCGACTCGGGGAAATCGCTCTTTATCATTCGGATAAGCAAGCGGAGCGCGCCGCAATATGTATAAGGGTCGGTCGAATCAAGCTCGCCGAGGGGGATGCAGTGGTTGCAGTCGTTGCCGCCGCCCTGGACGATGATGATATCCGCGCCGTGCTCCATCATAGGTGCGCGCTCGTAATAGGAGTCTTCCCTGCCATCCTGCTTTGCAATGTTCGTGCCGTTTTTGCCATAGTTGCGAGTAGCACAGCGCAGGCGAAGACCGAGCAGAACGGGATAGTTGATCTCTTTCGTCTTGATGCCCTCGTTGTCGATCAGAATGCGTGTATTAGACGCGCCAAGGCAGTTTATCGTAATATTTTCGGTGTTCATTTAAGAATACTTCCTTGTTTTTTCTTAAAGTATAGCACAGTTTTTGCGGTTTGTCAATACAAACGATAAAGGACGGCTCGGGTGAGCCGTCCTTTTGAAGTTAACTTACTTAACAAATACGCCGTGGAAACAGCCGGAATCTGCAGCCATGGGGCCGAGGGTGGTATAAGTACCGTCAGCCTTGGTGCCGAAGATGTAGGAAGCTCCCTCAACGCTTGCTACTAAGGTCTTGAGAGTCTCATCGTAGGTATATACGGTGGAAGCCGTAGCCTCATACTTTGCGTTGGTGTAGTTGCCGCTCTTGACCATGTTTACATAAGTCTTTGCGCCGTCAAGGGTGAAGTAGAGGTAGAAACCGCCGGTGGTCTCCTCGACAAATACGTCGATAGCGGCAGCCTTGTCCTCGGTGGTGCCCATATAGTAGCCGTCCATCTTACCGGTAATGTAAAGGGTCTTCTTTGCGTTGCCCTGAACGAAACCGAACTTGTATGCGGTACCTGCAGCGGGCTTAACAGCCTCGAGAACCGCGGGAGCTGCGGGTTCCTCGGTAGAGCCGGAACCTGCGGTTACTGCATCAAGAGTGCATCCTGCATCGAACTCGATGGTGCCCTTGTAGTTCTTGATTGCGCCGGTAACGGTGATGGTATCGCCAACCTTGAGGTCCTTTGCGCCGTCGCCCTTGAGGCGATAGCACTGGATGAGCTTATCGGTGAGATCGCCAACCTGAATGGTTACGGTGATGTTGCCGTACTGCTCGCTCCATGCGGTGTCAACCTTGGTGATAACGCCGGTAAGAGTGTAAGTACCTTCGAGAGCCTTGCCGTCCTCGAGCTTGTATGCATTCTCAACGATGGTCTCGGGGGCGATCACTTCGCCCATACCTACGAGGATACAGCCGGTATCAAACTCGATGGTGCCCTTGTAGTTCTTGAGCTTACCTTCAACGGTGATAGCGTCGCCGACCTTGAGGTCCTTCGCGCCGTCGCCCTTGAGGCGGTAGCACATGATGAGCTTGTCAGCCTTGTCGCCGATCTGGATGGTAACGGTAATGTTGCCGTACTGCTCGCTCCACTCGGTGTCGATCTTGGTGATAACACCGTAGAGGCGGTAGGTGCCGTCGAGCGCGGAACCGTCTGCAAGGCCGTATGCCATGTCAACGATATCTGCATAGCTCTTTGCGCCTGCATAAAGCTTAACTTCGATGGTCTTGGTTGCGGTCTCCTTGCCGCAGGTAAGGGTAGCGATGAGCTTAACTACCGCATCAGCATCGGGAAGGGTAACAACGAGCTTGTCGCCGGTAACGACTGCAGCAGCGTTGTCGGACTTCCAGGTGATCTTAACGTCAGTGTAATTAGCGCCTGCCTGTGCAAGAGCATACTCGCCGTTGTTTGCGATGGAGGACTGGAAGGTGAGGTTTTCAGCCTCGGTAGCGACCTTCTCCGCATCGGTCTTCTCTACCTTCTTGAAGTTTGCAAGAGCATTTGCATCTGCGGGAATGAGGTAGAAGTTGCCGTTGTAGAGCTGGATGATACCGGTAACGTCAGCAGTGTTGCCGAAGTTTGCGGTATGAGCAGCCTTGAACGCCTCGATCTCATCCTTGGTGATACAGTTGTTGGAGGAGGAGATACGAGCATAAGCTTCCTTGTCGCCGAGCTTGAACTTATAGTAGCCGCTTCCCTCTTCCTGGCCGGTGATCTCAACGTTCTTGAGGGTTACGAGCATCGACTGCTTGCCTGCAAGAGCTTCTGCGGAGAGGCTTTCTGCACTCTTGTAGATCTCGGTGTAATCGATGGGTTCAACTGCGGTGAGTTCGGAGTTTGTGATCTCAACACTTGCGTTGATGATCTCATAAAGACCGTTGTATGTATCCTTAACACCGGTAACGATTACAGACATACCAACCTTAAGACCGAGATCAGCCTCGGGATCCTTGCCGTCAGCAAAGCCGTAAACGTAGTATCCGCCCTCACCCTTGACGTCCTGGATATACATTCCGTTGCCGGAAGATCCGTTGGTCTTGGAGAAGATACCGCTGATAACGCCGCTTACTACGAGCGAGGTATCATCTGCAGCTGCTGCATACTCTGCATAGGACATAACAGCATAGGGAGGAACCTTGTGAGTGAAGGTAGCGGAAACGCTATTGCCAAAACTATCGGTGATGGTTGCGGTGAGATCGTAGATGACCTCTGCGGTTGCCTTTTCGGGAACGTCAACGGTAACGGTGATGCCGTCCGCATTCTCAACGATCGCAACGGGATCGGTGCCTGCGGTTACGTTAGCGGTCCAAACGACCTTGTACTGAACGCCGTCGATCGAAACGACCGAAACGCGGGTGAAGTCTGCCGCTGTAACCTCGGCTTCCTTCTTATACATTGCCTTAATGTAATCGATTGCATCATCAACCGGGTTACTCAGTACATCAGTGCCCTCGCCTTCATTACCTGTGCAGGCAACGAAAGAGGCGCAAAGGAGGGTGAGCATGAGAAGGATTGCTAAAAACTTTTTCATAATTGCTCCTTTATTGTTAAATTAATTTACAAAAGTGATGTCATTTGCGGAGAAGATCTTGAGCTGATATACTCCGTCAAAAACGTCAACGACTCCGCGCGCGTTGACCTTGCTTCCGACGGGGAAAGCATCCGCGGTGATGGTCTTGCCATCTGAATCCTTGAGGACCACGGTGCGAAGAACGATCTCGGTACCGTCCTCTGCCTCGCAGGTGAGAGAAAGTGCACCGAAGTTCGAGCTGTCCTCGTTCTGCGTGGTGTAAACGCTCTTGATCGTAAGATTCTTGAGAGAAGCCGAACCGTGCATCGTAAGAAATCCGCGGTCGAAGGTCTTTTCGACGATGGTTTCGTTCTCGCCGTCAACAACGGTGATGTTGAGTGTGACCTTCTCAGTCAGAAGCTCTTTGGCTCCGACCTCGGTGTAAGCACCCGCGTGGCCCTTGCTGATAAGCTTGATATTCGCCTCGTCGTCGGGACGCATTGCGTTGTACTTGATATCGGAAATCTGATATGTTCCGCCGGTTTCATAGTACTGAACCGAACCGACAACGAGGATTCTGTTGCCGACGGTGAGTATCTCCTGGCCGAAATAGTCAAGATTGAAGCCGTAATATACCTGAATACCGAAGTAAAGTCCGGTCTCCTCGTCGTATTCCTCGACGTATGCGGTGTTGCCCGAATTACGAACTACAACGCCCTCGAAGCCGACGGTCTTGTCCTTATAGGACTCGATGTTGGTCTTGAGCTCCTTGAGCGTGATCGGCATAGCCGCGCCGTAATAGAAATCGGGATCCTTTTCCTTGGAATGGACGTAAAGTTTATGAGTTACAGCCTGGTTGAGGATCTGAACGCAAATATCGGCATAGCTTGTATCGGAAGATTTCGATGCAACCGCAAGGCCTTCCTGAAGGATCTCAAGGTTGAGGCAACGGTAATCGGTCATTTCCGCGGTCTTGTACCAGACCCAGACGAGATATCTGTCACCGGTGGAATCGGGGTTCCAGCTTGCTGTGTCGGATTCAACGATGATGGAGGTTGCGGAGGAAAGAGCCTCCTTGGTGTAATTCGAGGCTTTTTTGCCCCAGGGTTCGATCTGACCCGTGGACTCGGGAGTGTTGATACCGAGGTATCTCGCCTTGAGAACGCCGCCGGGGACGATCGATGTGGGAACGTTGAAATGAGTGGTATCGCCGTCAACGAAGGTCTTGACTGTGGTTTCGGTGTAAGTTCTTCCCGAATTCGGGTTGAACTTGAGGGTAGCGACGTAGTCAACGAGCTCACCGAGCTCTGAAGTACCCTCCGTTGTTACTTCTCCCTCTCCGTCCTCGCAGGCAACGAAGATACCTGCGAGAAGCGCGAGGGCGAGAAGAAGAACTGTAAGTTTCTTCATTATTTTAATTAGTCAGCAGCGTATTCGCACTCGGCGATTGCCTTTTCAAAGAGCTTCTTGAGAGTTGCGTCAACGTCTGCATCGGTGCTGACGAGAGCATCCTGCATAAGGGTACCAACCTGGTCGCGCGCCTCGGAGGAGCCGTTGAACGCGGGAGATACGAAGTACGCGTTGCTCTGTGCGAGAGCAAGCTTAACGCTCATTGCGGTAAGGTTGGTAAATCCATTAGACGCGTCGAGCCACTGCTGATATGTGGGATGCGACTGAACAGACTTGATAACGGGAGCATAACCAGATGTCATCGAGAATGCTGCCTGGAATTCAACGTTGGTGGTGAGGAACTTAACGAAGAGCCAGGATGCTACAACTTCCTGAGGATTGGTATCCTTGAAGATGCAGAGGGAGGGACCCTGGGAGATAACCTTGGGATTCGCGGGATCTACCTGGGGAGGAGTTGCCATATCGGTCTCGAAGAGAGGGGTACCGTCAACCTGGGGAGGCTGCTGATAGCTTGCGCCGCCGGTCGAACCGATAACCATATAGCACTTCTGACCCTCGGTTGCGGTGAACAGACCGGAGGTGTAGGAGCCGTAGATCTCCTCGGTGGTTACATAGCCCTTCTGGTACCACTCGCGGAACATCTTAACGAAGCCGCGGTTGGTCTCGTTGTCGAAGAGGAAGTGCTCATCCTCGTTGAGGGAGGTGTAGGGAGAGCCGTACTGCTCGCACATGGTGATGAACCAGTTAGCCTCGGAGTCATATCCGAGAGGAACGCAGTCGGGATCGATAGCCTTGATCTGCTCGCAAAGCTTACCCATCTCTTCCCAGGTGGTGGGAACGCTGAGACCGTTCTTCTCAAAGAAGGTCTTGTTGTAGTAGAGAGCCTCGGTGGACTTGGACATAGGAAGGGTATACATAGTACCTGCTTCGTCGAATGCCGCACCCTCCTGGTAATAGCCGGGGATGAAGTCCGCGATCTGTTCCTCGGTGAAACCGAGAACAGTCTCAGCACCGGTAGCGTCGGTGACGGTGATGGTGCTTTCAATGAAGCTGTCAAGCGGAACTACTGCCTTTGCAACGTTGTAAAGAGCAACGTGGTCGGGATAGCAGTACGCGATGTTGGGCTGATTTCCCGCGGTGAGAGCGGTCTTGATCTGGTCGCGAACGCCATCGTAATCACCCATCGAGGAATGCTCAACGGTGATGTTGGGGTAGAGCTTGTTGAACTCGGGGATATAGCTGTCAAGCACCGTCTGGAGTTTTGCGCCCATAGAGTGGTAGAAGGTGATGGTCACGGCGCTTCCGTCGTATCCCTCTGCAGGTACTTCGTAAGCTACCTTGCCTGTGTTGCCCTCTGCACCGCTCTCTCCGCCGTTACAGCTCACCATTGCGGCTGCGCTGAAAATCATGGAGAGAACGAGGAGAAGCGAAATGATTCTCTTTTTCATTTTGTGAGATCCTTTCAAATTGTAATTATATTTTGTTAAGCGGAGTTGGCGTTCCGCATTTAACCTTAACCCTTGATACCGCTTCTCGAAACGCCCTTCATAATATACTTACGAAGGAAGATGAATACGAGGAAGAGGGGGATCGAAACGACGGTGACCGCCGCCATCTGAACGGGAATGTTTGCCTGACCCGACATATCGGTGAAGGCATCGCGAAGACCGTTTGTGATGAGTCGGTAGTCGTCGGTAGAGGTAACAAGACGGGGCCATACGTAGGAGTTCCACGCGCCCATCATCTTCAGAATTGTAATCGAAATAAGATTGGGAAGCGACAGCGGGATCATAACCTTCCACAGATACTTGAGATCGGTCGTGCCGTCAACCTTGGCGGCAAGATAGAGCTCGTTCGGTATCTGCAGGAAATTCTGACGGAGCAGATAGATATAGAAGACGCTGACTAGGAAGGGAACGATAAGAACCGTATAGGAATCGAGCCATCCGAATTTGGTGACGGTTACGTAGTTGGTGATCGTGAAGAGCTCGCCGGGGATCATCATGGTTGCAAGCAGAGCGGCAAAGAGCGCGTTCTTGCCCTTGAACTCGAGTCTTGCGAAGGCAAATGCCGAAAGAACTGTGATAACGAGCGAGAGGATAGTGGAAACGATACCGACGTAAACGGTGTTCATAAAGAGCTTACCCAGATTTGCCGCCGTGAACGCCTCAAGGTAGTTGCCCCACATAATATCCTGCGGGAAGAGAGTGGGAATGGGCAGACGGTACTCGACCGTGCTCTTGAGGGAGGAGATTATCATCCAATAGAAGGGGAAAACGATGATAAGTGCCATGGTGCAGAGGAATGCGTAAAGAAGGATCTGGACAATGATCTTTGTGATCGTCTGGGTCACGGTCACCTTCTGCATATCCTTTTCGTGCATCGTGGTCATGATCTTTTTATCAGCCATATCGCACCTCCGTCAATAATGAGTCTTCTTTTTGCTGACGTACATATTGATCATCGTAACGACGAATATGATTGCAAAAAGAATGAGAGCGGCTGCAGACGCGCGGCCTTCCTGATTTCCGAGGGCGTCATAGATATAACCGACCATGGTGTTGAGCGACTGTCCGCCGACAGCCTGCATATCGTCGCCGAAGATACCGACGATGCTCGAATATTCCTTGAATCCGCCGATAAAGCCGGTGATAACGACATAGGCGATCATGGGAGAAAGGAGCGGAACGGTGATCTTGGTGAACACTCGCAGGCGGGGAGTGGAGTCGATCTTTGCGGCGTCATAATACTGCTTGTTTACGCTCTGCAGACCGCCGAGGAGGATGAGTATCTTGAAGGGCAGCGCGTTCCATACGATATAGATAACGAGAACGGCGATATTCGCCCAATAACCCGAGCCGGCGTTGATCCAGTTGATAGGATCCGCACCGAAAACACCGAGGATGTTATTGATAATACCGTATGAGGGATTGGTAGTGCCGAAGCCGACGATATTGAACATTGCCTCGAATACCATTCCGATAGCGATAGAGTTGGTTACGTAGGGAAGGAAGAATATCGTCTGCAGGAATCTCTGAAGCGGCTTTATAGCATTCAGGCAGACGGCAATTACGAGAGCAAGGATGGTGGAGATCGGTACTGTGAGAACCGTCAGAAGCATAGTATTCTTCAGACAGTCAATGAATCCGCGGTACTTGATTACCTTTTCGAAATTCTTGATACCGAAAGTGTTACCGAGCGTTCCGCCGAGCTCTTTCATTATGCTGTAATCTTCCCAGAAAGCCATACGGAGAGTATTGATGATGGGCCACACTGTGAAGACGAGCAAAAGAGCGACTGCGGGAGCAAGGTATATCCACGCCTTCCATTCCTCAAATCGGATCTTTTGAAGGAATTTTTTCATATCGGTCTACCTCAGATGCCGGTTTCGGGTGCGGTCTGATCGCCGAAATAAATTCTTTCTTCTGTTTCGGAATCGAAAATGAATACCTTGTGGGGCTTGAGATCGAACTTGACGTTCTGTGCTGTCGCGGAGATCTTGTAATCCGCGTCTACGATGGAGCGGACGGTGGGAGTAAGCATAGCCTCGTTCTTCGAAACGATGCTTACGTCGCGTCCCATTACCTCGATGGAGGAAAGTTCGCAGGTCATTGCGCCGTTTTCAGCGGGGATGAAGCCCTCGGGTCTGATAGCGGCAAATACTTCGCGATCACCTACACCGGTAACGTCGAGAACAGCCTCGCCGTTGATGTAAAGCTTGCCGCCCTTTACGTTTGCCTTGAATACGTTGACGGGAGGAGTTCCGAGGAACTTTGCAACGAAGAGGTTTACGGGGTTGTCGTAAACGGTCTGCGGCTTACCGATCTGCTGAACGACGCCGAGCTTCATAACGACGATAACGTCGGAGATGGACATAGCCTCCTCCTGGTCGTGGGTTACGAAGATGGTAGTGATGCCGGTCTCGCGCTGGATACGGCGGATCTCCTCACGTGTCTGCAGACGCAGGCGCGCGTCGAGGTTGGAAAGCGGCTCGTCGAGAAGGAGTACACGGGGCATTTTCACAAGCGCGCGCGCGATAGCGACTCTCTGCTGCTGACCGCCCGAAAGCTCGCTCGGTTTGCGGTCCATAAGATTGTCTATCTGCACAAGTCTTGCCGCCTCGAGAGCTCTCTCGAGCATGGTGTTCTTGTCAAGCTTGTCCGCACCCTTGAGGTTCTGGAGCGGGAAGAGGATGTTCTGCTTGACGGTCATATGGGGATAAAGCGCGTAGTTCTGGAATACCAGACCGACACCTCTGTTTTCGGGAGAAAGCGCGGTTACGTCATCCTCACCGAAGAAGATCTGTCCGCCCGTGGGCTTCTGGAGTCCGCTGATCATATAAAGAGTGGTACTCTTTCCGCAGCCGGAGGGACCGAGAAGACCGACAAGCTTACCGTCGGGGATGGTGAAAGTGAGATCGCTTACAGCAACGACCTCTTCGTTTGATTTCTTGTTTCGACTCGGGAAAACCTTAGTCAGATTCTGCAAAACAATTTTCATGATCTTGTAGCATCCTTTTTTATTTGCAAATTTAAGATTTACGAAAAGTATCCCTCACGCGCGGCGTTTTCCGCGTGAAGTTTATTCTTGTAAGCGAGCAGTTCCGCCTCGCTCTCAAAAATCATTTGGGAGTTGAGATCGACGGCAACCGTTGCCGCCATCATATCGTGGATAGCCGAATTCGTTCTCGACGTAGCAACCAGCGCGATCTGCAAAATGGCAAATCCCGCAAGGATCACGGTGCCCGTCATACCGAGATTTCCGAAGATTATCAGGATCAGTATATAGGCGGGTAGAATGGTCTCGACCGTGCATTTTCCGAGAAGTGTGCGGACGAAAAGCGCAAGCGTTGATACCTTGACGCAATCCTGTCTGACAAGACCGATGCCAAAGATCTTCTTACCGACGGTCTGCCCGTTTTTCAGAGCAAGCGGCACGACAAATTCGAGCAGCAGATAGGCGACGAGGATCGAAAGTGAGGTAATGATGAGCGCAAGGTTGACGGTCATATTGTAAGCCTCGATAGCTTCCTCGTTTTCGTTCATAAGACGGTTCACGTCCTCATATACCTTCTGCTCTTCCCTTGTGAGCGCGTTGTATTCCTCTGCTGAAATATCAAAGCTTATTCCGTATTCCGCCTCGTATTCTTTATAGATACGGTCAAGCGTTTCGGAATAGCTGTCGTAATCGAGTATAGACGAAAGCGCGAAAGCAACGCCCGTGATAACGATCGTCAGAAGTATCAGGTCGAGTATATACGCCGAAACGCGTTTTAATATATTAGCCTTTTGCAGATCGCAGATCATTTTTAGCCTCGTTTATTTTTTTATGGCCGAACAAAGCCATTGTATATTATAATATATTTATATACAAAAATCAACACTTTTCACACAATATTAATATTTTTGAGGATATTTTCTTTATTCGGTTGCATTCGACAAAAAAATGTGATATAATGTAAGAAAAAATCCGTGAGGCAAAAAAATGTCCGAATTTATCTACAAAAATAATATACCCGATACGCTCGAGAGCGACGTTGTCGTTGTCGGCGGAGGCCCTGCGGGACTTTGCGCAGCCGTTGCGGCGGCAAGGGGCGGCGCAAAGGTCATCCTCGTTGAAAAGAACGCCTTTTGCGGCGGTATGGCAACCGCGGGAATGGTTGCGCCCTTTATGACCTGCTATGACAGCGGAGGCAACAAAATGCTCATCCGCGGTATTTTTGAGGAGCTCGTTGAACGCCTCATCGCCGTCGGAGGTGCCATTCATCCTTCGAAAGTAGCATCCAAGACCGCATTCACTTCATACATAGACAAGGGTCACGTTCACGTAACTCCCTTCAAGGCTGAAAGCCTTAAGATCGTTGCAGACGAAATGCTCACCGAGGCGGGTGTCAAGATCCTTTACCACACCCAGCTCGTTGACGCACACGCAGAGGGCGACAAAGTCACCCGCATCATCGTCGCAATGAAGGAGGGCCTTGCCTCCATCCGCGCGAAAGCCTTCGTTGACTGCTCGGGCGACGGCGACCTTGCCGCTATGGCGGGCGCGGAATACACCGTCGGTAACAAAGAGGGTAAAATGCAGCCCGCGACTATGTTCTTCACCGTCGGCGGTGTCGATACCAAGAAGGTAGACGCCGACATCGAGCAGAACTGGGACAATTTCTACCGCAAGGACGGCATTAACTACCGTTCCCTGCACTGGTGGGTCGCAAAGGCAAAGGAAGCAGGCGACTGGCCGCTTGACCGCGTTTCGATCGGTCTTTTCCGCGGCGTCGAGGAAGATGAATTCAGCATCAACACCTCACGCGTCATGAACATCGACGGCACAAAATCCGAAAGCCTCACCGAAGGCGAGATCGCGGGCAGACAGCAGGTCCGCATCATCTTCAATTTCCTCAAGAAATACATTCCCGGATTTGAAAATTCAAGGCTCATCCTTTCCGGATCCACTCTCGGCATCCGCGAAACACGCCATATCAAGGGAATCAGAACTCTCTGCGTTGACGACGTACTCGGTTGCGTAGTCCCCGAGGATTCCATTATGCTCGCGGCAAACTCGGTTGACGTTCACGGCAAATACGGTCCCAAGAGCAACGAATATATCACAATTCCCGAGGGCAAGTGTTACGGCATTCCCTACGGCACCATGATCCCGCCCAAGTTCTCGAACCTTGCGGTTGCGGGAAGATCGATCTCGGCAGACTGCGAATCCGCGGGCGCGATCCGCGTAATGCCTCCTTGCATGGGAATCGGTCAGGCTGCGGGAACCGCGGTAGCTATGGCAGTTCTCGAAGGAACCGACCTTCGCGAACTTGACGTAAACGCACTGCGCGAAAAGCTCAAAGCGGCAAACGTAATGCTTGATGCATAAATCAAAAAAGAAGGTATCAAAATGAATAACGGCGAAAACATATTCGTATTCTGCACCGAATGCGGAGCGAAAAACGATATCAACGCAAATTTCTGCACGTCCTGCGGAAACAGACTTGTAAAACCCGAACAGCCGCAAAAAACCATCGTTCTTCCGGTAACCCCTCAGCTTGATGAAGCAGAAATCCGGGAAGAACAGAACGAATCCCTTGATCCCGTAACCGAGGAGCCCATCCCCGAAGAGGCTCCCGTCGAAGAACCCGTAGCCGAAGTGGCAGAGGAGGAAGAGGCGGTTCCCGTATTTATTCCCGAGGCAGGGGAACCCGCGATCGAAGATCCCGCGCTTGAAGAACCCGCCGAGGAAGAGATCGCACCCGAGATCATCCCCGTGATCATTCCCGAGGCAGAGGAGCCCGAAATCGAAGACCCTGCGCTTGAAGAACCCGCTGAGGAAGAGTTTATACCCGAAACTGAAGAATCCGAGCCTGAAGAGTCCGAGATCGAAGAATCTGCGGAAGAGGAGATCCGTGAAGAAGACCCTGCGCCCGCGGTTATCCCTGTGATCCTCCCCGAAGTCGAAGAAGCAAAAGATGAGGAACCCACACCCGTTGCCGAAGAGCCCGAAAATGAAGAAAAAGCAGAAGAAGAGTCTGCTCCCCCGGTAGTCGTTCCCGTACCCGTCAAGGTTTCAAAAAAGGAAGCCAAGCTTGAGAAAAAGCTCGAAGAAGCCAAAAAGCAAGCACAGGAAGAAGCCCGCAAGCAGGCACAAAAAGAGGCGGAAAAGGCTAAAAAAGCCGAAGAAAAGGCTCGCGCAGCCGAAGAAAAGGCAAAAAAAGCAGAAAGCAAGAAAGCCGAAAACGTTCAAAGCAATTCGCACTATTACTATAATAACGACGCGGGAAGCTCCGCAGGCGGACACGCTTCCGAAAAGCCGAAAAAGAAGCGCAAGCAGAATTTCTTCCTCAAGATACTCTCTTTCCTTCTTGCCATCATCCTTATGGCGTCGCTCGTCGTTGCAATTCCGATAACGCTCCTTAATATGTTCCTGACCGACCATAACATCGAAGTTATCGTTGAACGCGCTATCTCAAGCATAGAGCTTGACAAGATCGAATTCTCCACCGCGGACGGCACAAAAACGCTTTCGGGCGCACTTCATGACATAACGAATGAGTTTGAAGGCTGGGATCACATCACCGAGGAGCAGATAAGCGATGCACTCCTTGAAGATTTCGTCAAGCAGTTCGTCACAGACGCGATCTCCCAGCTTGGAATGTCACTTAAGGAAGGCGAAGTAATGCTCGGATGGACACCCGAACAGATCTATGACTTCATCGAAGCAAACGAGGATACCATCGAAAAACTCGCGCGCGACGCCGGCTACGAGGGCAAACTTCCGATTAAAGAAAAAAAGGAAATGATGATACAAAACATCGAAAAAAGGATCGGCGAGGACGGTATTACCGCGGAAACGCTATTTGGCGGTTCTGATGAAACCAAACAGCTCGCGCGTTATCTTGACGCCGCGCAGGCAGTCTTCTCGATCAACATTCTCTATCTTGCATGGGGACTTGTTGCTTTCGTCATTCTTCTGATAATCTTCACAAATATCGGATATTTCGGTGCATTCTGCCGTACCTGCGGATTCCCCGCGTTCATAATCGGAACCCTTTACTTCCTCATCGGACTCGCAGTTTCTCCTCTGCTTTCGATCGTGACCATTCCCGTTCCGATGTTCGCAGACGCGATCAAATTCACCGTGGGATTCCTCGGAGCTCTGCTTATGGATATCTCTCTGATCGTCCTGGCGGTCGGACTCGTACTCATTATTATCTCCTTTATCTCCGACGCTATCAGACGTAAAATAGACAGCAAAAATAACGCATAACACAAAAGGAACCGATCGCCGATCGGTTCCTTCTTGTTATTTTTTATTTTCCGAATCCCTGAGCATCGATGTCATCCGAGCCGGGGCGGTTTGCCGCAAGCCATGCTTCAAAGAGCCTTTCGAATTCGGCGGAAGTGGATTTATCTCCCGCATTTTTTAGGATCTGAGCCGTATGTTTACATACGCCTCCGTTGTTGTAGAAGATGCTGTTTACCTCCTCGCCGTTCTGAATATAGGTCAGATTGCCGGCGTTGAAGCGGTCCTTGACCTGCGAATCGTCGCCCGAGATCGATTCATCGGTCTCCGCAATGATGAAAAGCACGGGCACACCGGTATCAAGTCCGCTGTAGGTCGAAGAGGGCAGACCGCAGACGGTGATATCCACGCCGAGATATGCGAGATTTTCCGCCGCCGTGCCGTAGGGCACCATTCCGATATACTTTCCGACGGAATCCTTCGCGTGGAAGGCGCAGAGTGCGGCATCGAGAAGCTTATCGTAGGAGTATTTGGTTTCCTTAATACCGTCGCCGGCGCCTTCGACGTGCTTGACGGTATATCTGTCGTTCCATTCATCACTCGCGCCGATGACCTCACGGGGATGGCCCTTGAGAATAATATCATTCTCCGCGCCGTAGAGCGAATAAGTGAACTTGAAGTTGAAGATATAGTCGATATAAAGATCAAAGCACTCCGCCTTGATCTGTGCGATGATATCTGCGGGAGCGTTTGCGGGATAAAGCGATGAGTCGTTTATAACCTCAAGAAAGATATCGTAATCGGATTTGCTTGCGAAAAGAAGCGGGATCTTATATTTCGCATCAAGATCGGCATAGCTTTCGGGGATACTTTCCTTCTCTCCGAGTCCGCCGATGCCGTATTTTGAATCCGAAGCAAATTTTGGATAGTAACCGTGGCGCGCACCGATAAAGACGAGCTTTTCGGCGGGTGCAGCCTCGCCTGCACGGGTCGTGCGTGTCAGCGCGGCATAGGTGTTTTCGTAATAATCGCCGTACATCAAGGTGAGATAGTCGGCTTTCTGCTCATCCGTGAGCTCCGAAATCTTTTGGGCAATGGTCATAAATCGAAGATTTGCCGAGAACTCCGCGGTGTTTACCTCGTCACCGATGCCAAAGATAGGGGCAAGTTTCGTTTCGCGCAGGATTCCCGCAACATTTTCGCCGTCCTGGAGCCAATAGGTAAAATTGGGAAGAACAGAAAGAGCAAACGCGGAGGGCAGGCTGTATTTGAGTGCCTCATCCGAATTCTTGTTGTCTTGCTTCGACATCACGGTATTGAACGCGGGGCCGACTTCGTTGAGAAGCGACAGAAATTTCTCGAGCGGATCGGTTTTGCCATCAAAGAAATACTCGCGAAGAGTTTTATAGGAACCCGAACCGTCCTCAATCATAATAACGTGGAAATCCTCAACGGGGATGCCGGCATTAGCGGCAACCGCGGCTGCACGCAGAGCCGTTCCGTCCTGGGCGTAAATATAGAAAAAGCTGTTTTCCTCCGCCGCACGCAGCTCCTTGACCTTATCGACCATTGCGCCGAATTCGGCAGAGGTAAAGCCGTTACTTTCGTTGCTTTCGGGATCGAATCCCGCGTTGTGGAAGTTTTCGATCTTATCGATACCGTTGTAGGTCTTGCCCCTCTCAATGATGGCATAGGTCTCGTATCCGCTGTCGATCGAATCGAGCGCGGCAAGCACGGGCGGAACCGTGGCAAGGGCGAAAATGATGTTGTAAACCTTCGCATCGGATTCGGGAGCGGTAACTACCCCCTTCTCCGCCTCGGGCATATAGCTTTCCTCGGGAAGCTGTAGAGCAGT
Source organism: Eubacteriales bacterium (assembly GCA_045535375.1). GTDB lineage: Bacteria > Bacillota > Clostridia > Oscillospirales > CAG-272 > CAG-390. The sequence continues at coordinate 10,848 of JAZSLM010000090.1, read as the reverse complement.
ATTTTCGACTTTGTCTTCTTCGTTGTTGGTATTTTTATCGGCGTCGTTTCTGCAGGCGAAAAGTATCGGAATGACCGTTGTCAGCACGAGCAGAATCGCGGCGATCTTGACTGTTAATTTCATGATTCTCCTGTAAATTGCGATTGATTTTGCGAACCGAGATAGTATACCACAAAGCGCACACGCGGTCAAGCTTTTGTGCTTAAAGTTTTAGAATTAGGTCGAAATTGGTTAAAAATTGTCTAAAGATCCTTAAAAAACGATGTGTTTTTGCGGCACACGGTTGGGAAATCACCGCTTGAAATTTTATGTTGACACCTTTATATTATTATGATATAATAAAAGTGCAATAATGTAAAGGAGGCTTCGCCGATGATCAAAAAAATTATTTCCATTTTACTCGCGTTCATTTTTCTGTTTGCAGCCCTGTCCTCCTGCACCGAGGCGCCGGGTGAGGGCGGCACACCCGAAACCGAAACGATTCCCGAAACATCGGAAAAAATACCCGAAGAACCCGTTTTGCGTTCGTTTTACACAAGGGGAACAGGATACAAGGAGGGCTACGTTGTATTGTTTCCCGCAAATGACTCCGAAGAAGCCAAACAGTGGAATCGTATATACTTGAAAAATTATACCGACGGCGATCTTTGTCCCAGACCTTTGGAAGGTGAAATCATAGAGGTCGTTTACAGCGGCGAGATCGAAGCGATGCCCGAAGAGAACAACTTATATATCCCGGGATATATCCAAAACGTGCATTCTATGAAGATCAAAGTCGATCCGCGCGAGTATAATGGCGTAAATTACGGCGTTGTCATTTTGGGTCAAGGACCTTCCCGCGATATTCTTGAAAAGCACGGAGGCATGGTGGGTGAGGTAATCAATCAATATGCAATGCGTATTGAAGGTATGCTTCTTGCATCCAACCGCGATGAACTGACTTATCTTGCGGATAATTGTATCATAGGAAAAGTAATAAACACTTCCAGCCGAGAAACCGAGCAAATGAAGGAAGGACGTGAGCGACTTAACCAAAGGTACCGCCTTCTTGACGGATATGATGAGGCTTTTTTCAACGAGAACGACCTTGTGATGATCTCCATATTTGCGGGCTCGGGAAGTATGCGCTTTGATGTCACCGATATAGCGATCGATTCGGGAATATGCACTCTCACCGTTGAGATCACCGAAATGCCGCTCACCGACGATATAGGAACGTGGACTATCCTTGTTTCAATTCCCAAAGAAGTGAGCGCGACGATTACCGAATATAAAACTTACACGCCCAAACCCGCGTGGGAGAGATAATACTAAAGAATGTAAGGAGGAATAACATGCTCAAAAAAACTATATCCGCAATTATTGCGGTCATTATGCTCTTTTCTGCCCTTTCCTCCTGCAGCGATATTCCGAGTGAGGACAGCACGCAGGAAATCTCGACAGCCTCGCCCGAAACATCAGAAACAACTCCCGAAGAACCCGTTTTGCATTCGTTTTCAGCAAGAGAGGTATCTTTCAATAACGATCCGTTTGATGATTATTTATGCTTTTTGCCGGAGAAAGATTCAGAAGAATCCGAGCGTTGGGGACGAATATACGTCATTGGTTCTATAAGCAAAGAGCTTTTGCCATACGTTAATGAAGGTGAATATGCAACGATAACGTACTCGGGAGAGATAGAGCCTTTAGCGGATTCGGAATACGGATTCATAAATAACGTACATTCCATAACCATAAAAAACGACCCGCGCGAATACGGCGGCAAAAGTTTCGGCGTGGCTATCATGAGGCAGAATTTTGATTGGGAGCAGATCAGCCTCAACGCAGGATCGGCAAGTGCGGGCTCGGGTAAGCTTATTATGTCTTCTCACAACGAGTTTACTAAACTGATGGAAGAACATATTCTGTACCGACATCCCATTCCCGAGGATGCAAACGATTTTGTAAAAATGAGCGCATCACGGGTCAATAACCGCATTCATCTTATCAGCGACTATGACGAAGCATTTTTCAGCGATTTTGATCTTCTGATGATCTTCAAAAGAACGGGATCGGGCGGCACGCGCTTTGACGTTACCGATATATCGATCGAATCCGGTCTTTGCACGGTCACGATTGACGTCACGGAACGCGGTGATACGGACGACGTCGGATCGTGGATCGTATTGATCTCGATTCCCAAAGAAGTCAACGCGGGGGTAACAGAGTACAAAACTCACAGCAACATCACAGAACTCAACGCGCCGTAGCGGTAATTGTTAACAAATTGTGACTTTTGTGTATAACCCTTGACAAAACTGTGATTTGGGTGTATAATCATTGCATAATTATTCAGCGCTTTGAAAGGAGTTCCGAAATGGTTCAAGTTCTTATGAATACTCGATTTTATTATTATTTTAGCCATACGGGCTGCCTTGCAAAGTGTGAGTGCGCAGCATAACCGATATGGTTTTGTTGCCGTTCATAAGGTAAATGTATAACAGCCCGCAATTGTATCGCTTATGAGCGAATCTTTGCGGGCTTGATTTTTTTGAGGTAGAAAAATGTCGAATGAACAAAAGACTCTGCTTGAGGAAGCAAGAGAAAGTATAAACCGAGTTGACCGCGAGATGGCGCGTCTTTTCGAGGAAAGAATGAACGCCGTCCGCAAGGTTGCACAATACAAGATGGCGCGAGGTCTTCAGGTGTTTGACCCCGAGCGTGAAAAGCAGGTCATTGAACGCAATTCCGCGCTGATCGAGGATGCCGAGCTTCGAAGCTATTATATCAGCTTTCTGAACGAGAGCATGGCGATCTCGCGTAAATTCCAGCACCGTCTTATGGAAGGTAGCCGCGTAGCGTACAGCGGCGTTCCCGGCGCATTCGCGCACATCGCATCGGCGCGCATCTTCCCCGATGCCGTCTGCGTTCCCTGCTCGAATTTCAAGGAAGCTTACGATTCGGTTCTCTCCTCCGAATGTGACTGCGCAGTTCTTCCCATCGAAAACAGCATCAACGGCGACGTCACGCAGGTAATGGATATGGCTTATATGGGCAATCTTTATATCAGCGGCGTCTACGAGCTTCGCGTTGAGCACTGTCTGCTCGCGCTTCCGGATGCGACTCTTGAAGATATAAAGACAGTCGTCAGCCACGAGCAAGCGCTCGGTCAGTGCACCTCATACCTTTCAGCTCATAAATGGATCCAGAAGAGCGCAGTCAACACCGCCGTTGCGGCAAAAGAAGCGGCGGAGGCGGGCGATAAGACCGTTGCCGTCATCGCAAGCGCGGAGACCGCAGAGCTTTACGGTCTGCGCGTGCTTGAACGCAAGATCAACGAGGGCACCAACAACGTCACGAGATTCGCAGTTTTCACCCGCGAGCCGATCGTTCCAATGCAGGCAAACAACCGTTTCATTATGTTCTTCACCGTCAAAAACGAGGCGGGAAGCCTGATGCACGCTGTTGAGGCGTTCGGCAAAAACGGATTCAACCTCCGCGCCCTCAAGAGCCGCCCCACGAAGGAAGCTAACTGGGAATATTACTTCTACGTCGAGGGTGAGGGAACCCTTGCCGATAAATCGGGCAGAAGAATGCTTGAGGATCTCGAAGAGGTCTGCGGAAAGATCAAGATAATCGCATCGTTTGATAAAGATATTTCCCTTTAAGGAGAAAGATATGATGATCCCCGTAAGGCTCGGAGAAGCGAGCTACGATATAGAGATCAGCCGAGGCGCCATTGACCTCGCGGCTGAAAAGATAATGAAAAAAGACCGCAAGGTCTGCGTGGTCACAGACAGCGGAGTACCGAGCAAATACGCCAAAAAGCTTCTCGCAGCCCTCGGCGAGGGCGCGATACTGCACGTCATCCCCGCGGGCGAGGAAAACAAGAATTTCGACACTCTGCAAGGACTTCTCCGCAGGATGCTCGAAGCGGGATTTGCCCGAACTGATGCCGTCGTCGCACTCGGCGGCGGAGTTGTCGGTGATATTGCCGGATTCGCGGCGGCGATTTATATGAGAGGAATCGATTTTTACAATATTCCGACTACTCTTCTCTCGCAGGTCGATTCCTCGGTCGGCGGCAAAACGGCTGTCGATCTTGACGGATACAAAAATATGATCGGCGCGTTCCACCAGCCGAAGGCGGTCTTCATCGACCCCGACCTGCTCGCCACTCTTCCCGCCCGTCAGATCTCAAACGGTCTTTGCGAGGCTCTGAAGATGGGAGCAACGTCTGATCCCGAACTCTTTGAATTGTTCGAGCAAAACGACGTTCTTTCCCATCCGGAACTGATAGAAGATATCATCATCCGAGCTGTAAAGGCAAAACGCGACGTTGTCGAGATCGACGAACGCGAGGGCGGTCTGCGCAAGGTGCTCAACTTCGGGCACACGCTTGGACACGCGATCGAAAGCTCGCTCGGACTGACTCTTCTGCACGGCGAGTGCGTCGCCCTCGGAATACCTCCGATGTGCGAGGGAAAAGTTAGAGAAAGACTCAAAAAAGCACTTTCCAACATCGGTCTTGAAACCGATGCAGCAAAATATATTACGGACAAAAACGCCCTTCTCACAGCTCTCACTCACGACAAGAAAAGCGCCTCCGGCGGCGCGGTAAACGCGGTCGTTCTCAAAGATATCGGGGACTTTGAATTCGTCAAACTGACCCCCGAAGAACTTATTGAAAGATTGGATTAAAAAATGAAGAATTCATTCGGAAACGCAATAAATATCTCGCTTTTCGGCGAAAGCCACGGCGCGGGCGTGGGCGTTCTCATCGACGGCATCGCCCCCGGCATCAAGGTCGACGAGAACTTCATCGCGCATCAGCTGACGCTGCGCCGCCCCTCGGGCAATATTTCAACGTCACGCCGCGAGCCCGACGAATACGTCATTCAAAGCGGTGTCTTTGGCGGATACACCACGGGCGCGCCGCTTTGCATATTCATCCCCAACACAGACACGCGGAGCCGCGACTATACACCCGATCTTCCCCGCCCTTCACACGCGGATTTCACAGCGCGCGAGAAATATCACGGCTTTGAAGACTGGCGCGGCGGCGGACATTTTTCGGGCAGAGTTACCGCGGCACTTGTCGCAGCGGGCGCGATCGTGATCCCCGCCCTTCGGGAAAAGAACATTTACATTGGTACTTATATCAAGGAGATCGGTCAGCACGTCTTCGATGCCGAGAAGCACACTTCCGAATCTCTCCTTGCAGTTGCCGAAAGCGAATACGGATTGACGGATCCTCAGGCAATTGAAATGATGAAAACCGTCATTGAAGATGCAAGAAAACGCTCGGACAGCGTTGGCGGAGTTCTTGAAACAGCTATCGTTGGACTTCCCGCAGGACTCGGCGAGCCCTGGTTTGACGGTGTCGAATCGCAGATCGCTCGCGCGGTTTTCGGTATTCCCGCTGTCAAATCCGTCGCATTCGGCGCAGATGGAATCTCGGGTATGTTCGGCAGTAACGCAAACGACGAATTCGGAATCAAGGAAAGCATGATCTTCACAAAGACGAACAATTCAGGCGGAGTTCAGGGCGGTATCACCAACGGAATGCCCGTATTCTTCCGCACCGCGATCAAGCCTACCCCCTCGATCGCGATGATTCAAAAAACCGTCAATATGGCAACCGGCAAGGAAACCGAGATGATCGTAAAGGGCAGACACGATCCCTGCATAGTTCCGCGCGCCAGAATCGTCCTTGACAGTGTCGCAGCACTTGTCATCGCCGATATGCTCACCGTCCGCTACGGCTCGGACGCACTGACACAAAAATGAAATACGGACTTATAGGCGAAAAGCTTTCGCACAGCTTTTCAAAGGAAATACACGAAGCTCTGGCAGATTACACATACGAGATCTGCGAGCTCCCCCCAGACAAGGTCGCACCGTTTCTTGAAGCTCGCGAATTCGAGGGCATCAACGTCACGATTCCTTACAAGGAAAAAGTCATTCCCTATCTGGATGAAATATCCGACGCCGCAAAGAAGATCGGCGCGGTCAACACGGTAAAAAAGGTCGACGGCAAACTCATCGGCGACAACACCGATTTTTACGGCATGCGCGAAATGATCGTCCGCGCGGGCATTGAGATATGCGGTAAAAAAGTGCTCATCCTCGGCACTGGCGGAACGTCGAAAACCTCGAAAGCCGTTCTTGCCGACCTCGGCGCAAAGGAAACGATCACGGTCTCGCGCCGTGCAAGCGATAATACCGTAACTTACGGGCAAGCGATCGCGATTCACTCGGATGCGGAAATAATCGTCAACACCACCCCTCTCGGAATGTATCCGAACAACGATGCACGCCCTATCGATCTTGCTCTTTTCCCGAATCTTACTGGCGTGATCGACGCCATCTACAATCCCCTGCGCACAACTCTCATCCTTGAAGCACAAAGACGCGGCATCCCTGCGGTCGGCGGACTTATGATGCTGATACTGCAGGCGGCAAGAGCATCCGAGATTTTCCTCGGCAAAAAGCTTGACGAAAAGAGCGTCGAAGAAGTTGTCAAAAACATCTTCGGCTCAAAAGAAAACATCGTTCTGATTGGTATGCCCGGAAGCGGGAAGTCCACTATTGGCAGGCTCATTTCGGACATGACGGGAAGACCCTTCATCGACACAGACAGCGCGATCGGGGAAATGACGGGCAAGCATCCCGCAGAAATCATCAGAGAATCGGGCGAAGACGCTTTCCGCGATATCGAAACCGAAGCTGTCCGCGAGATTTCAAAGCGAAGCGGTGTCGTTATCGCAACCGGCGGCGGTGTCGTTAAAAGAAATGAAAACATCCCCCTGCTCCGCCAAAACGGCAAAATACTCTACCTGAACTGCCCGACCGACGAGCTTCCCGTCACCCCCGACAGACCGCTCTCATCAAGCCGCGAGGCAATAAACGAGCTGCATGCGGTGCGCCATCCGCTCTACTCCGCGGCGGCAGATGCCTTCTTTGCACTGTCGCACGCAAACGACCCAACGTTCAACGCAAACGAAGTAATAAAGATCTTTTCGGAGATAATAAAATGAAAATTCTTGTTCTCAACGGACCAAATATCAATATGCTCGGCATCCGCGAGCCCTCGATCTACGGCAAAGAAAACTATGCCGCACTGCTTGCAAAGATCCAAAAGCACGCAGACGAGCGCGGAATCAAGCTGAAAGCGCTCCAATCTAACCACGAAGGCGTGCTTGTTGACGCCATTCAGGAGGCTTACAAAAAATTCGACGGCATAGTCATCAATCCCGCGGCGTACACGCATACCTCGATCGCCCTTCTCGACGCGCTCAAATCCGTCGGAATTCCGACCGTCGAAGTCCACATCTCGGACGTATCCAAGCGTGAGGATTTCAGACAGATCAGCTACGTCCGCGAGGCTTGCATCGCAACGATCTCGGGACACGGCACGGACGGCTACCTTGAAGCCATCGACCTGCTGATCGAACACAAAAAAGCAATGAAAAAATGAAAAGCTACAACGTAAAAATCGCTCCCTCGCGGATCTCCGGCTGCGTGACCGCACCGCCGTCGAAGAGCATTTCGCACCGAGCGCTGATCTGTGCCGCGTTGGCGGATGGCGAGAGCGTGATATCAAATCTTGCATTCTCACAAGACGTTCTCGCAACGATCGATGCGCTGATCGCCATCGGTGCAAAATTTGAAAAGCTCGGTGATGACTGCATCAAAGTTTCGGGAATCGGCGGAAATCCGCGTTCTTTGGACACTCTTAATTGTCGCGAATCGGGAAGCACTCTGCGATTTATGATCCCCATCTGCCTGCTTTCGCCCGAGGAATTCAAGCTTTCGGGAAGTGAAAAGCTTCTCTCCCGCCCCCTCGGAGTATATTCGGACATCTTCAAGGTGCGATATTGCCGACCCGACGGCAACACTCTTACACTCTCGGCGGGTAAACCGATCGAAGCGGGCGAATACCGCATTGACGGCGGCATCAGCAGCCAGTTTATCACGGGTCTGCTCTTCGCGCTTCCGCTTTGCCGGGGCGACAGTAAGATCGTGATCGAGGGCAATTTCGAAAGTTCCTCCTACGTTGACCTGACACTCGATTCACTCCGGAAATTCGGAATTAAAGTTACTCGCGAAAACAATATTTTTAATATAAAAGGCAATCAAAAATACACGCACGCCGATATCGTGATCGAGGGCGATGCTTCGAACGCCGCCTTCTTCGAGGCGCTGAATCTCATCAGCGGAGTTGCATCCGTTGAGGGACTTGACCCACGAAGTATGCAAGGTGATATGGCATTTAAGCGCCACTTTGAGGCACTTAAAGCCGGTTCGGACAGTCCCATCGATCTTTCCGACTGCCCCGATCTTGCGCCTGTCCTCTTTGCCTGCGCCTCAATATTCGGCGGTACTTTTACTCACACCGACCGCCTGCGCTTCAAGGAAAGCGACCGAATTTCTGCGATGAAGGAAGAGCTCGAAAAGTTCGGTGCACAAGTCGAAGTTTTTGACGGACTTGACGGCGGGACCGTGAAAATCCTCCCCGCAGAGCTTCACGCCCCCCTGTCCCCTCTCTCCTCACACAACGACCATCGCATTGCAATGAGCCTTTCGGTTCTCTGCACGCGATTCGGCGGCGAGATCCAGGGGGCTGAGGCAGTTGCAAAAAGCATGCCGGATTTCTTTGAAAAACTCGTATCACTCGGCGCGCGTATCACGAAAGAAGAATCAAAATGAAACTCAATAAAGACACAAAAATACTGATCGTCGGTCTCGGACTTCTGGGCGGCTCGTACGCTATGGCGCTGACGAAAAAGGGATACACGGTCAAGGCGCTCACCCGCTCGCAGTCGAGCATCGACTACGCGCTGGATGCGGGCATCATCGCCGAAGGCAAGACCGGAGTCGACGCAGATATGATCGCTGAGGCTGACCTGATAATCTTTTCGGTCTACCCGCGAGTGCTGATCGAATGGATGGAGGCAAATCACGATCTGATCAAGCCCGGTACGGTGCTGACCGACGTCACGGGAGTCAAGGGATACACCGTTTACCGTATCCAATCGCTCATTCCCGAGGGAGCCGAATTTATCTCGGCGCACCCGATGGCGGGACGCGAATGCCTCGGGGTGCAGAACGCAACCGATGAAATATTCAAAAAAGCCAATTACCTCGTCGTTCCCACCGAAAAGAATACCGAAGAAGCTACTCTTCTCTGCGAAGAACTCGGACGCGAGCTCGGATTTGCCCGCGTATCGAGAATTTCGGTCGATAAGCATGACGAAATGATCGCATTCCTATCTCAGCTTACCCACGCAATAGCCGTCACGCTGATGTGCTGCAACGACTCCCCCGACCTCGTCGATTACACGGGCGACTCCTTCCGCGACCTTACAAGGATCGCAAAGATCGACGACGCAATGTGGAACGAGCTCTTTATGTGCAACCGCGACGAGCTTGCAAAACAAATGGACATCTTCTCCGAAACCTTTGAGAAGATGCGCCGTGCCCTTAAAGAGGGCGACACGACAACAATGCGCCAGATGATGCGCACCTCAACCGAAAGGCGAAAGCTTTTCGATAAACCCAAGAACTAACTCAAAAGGAGATTAAAAAAATGAGCCAGATGTTAAATATGACCTTCAAGCACAAACTGCCCATCCCTATGGACATCAAAGCGCAGTTCCCCATCACTGAAGAGATGCAGGCTGTAAAAGAAGCACGCGATATCGAGATCGCAAAAGTATTCAAGGGCGAGTCCGACAAATTCATCCTCGTCATCGGTCCCTGCTCCGCAGACCGCCCCGAGCCCGTGCTGCAGTACGTTGAAAAGCTCGCCGACATTCAGAAAAAGGTCGAAGATAAGATCATAATCATCCCCCGCATATACACCAACAAGCCCAGAACCACCGGCGACGGCTACAAGGGTATGCTTCATCAGCCCAACCCCACCGAGGACGTTGATATGCTGAAGGGCATCATCGCCATCCGAGATCTTCACAGCCGCGCTCTCCGTGACTACGGTATGGCTTGCGCCGACGAAATGCTCTACCCCGACAATTACCGTTACCTTTCCGACCTGCTTGCATACACAGCAGTAGGCGCGCGCTCGGTTGAAAATCAGCAGCACCGCCTTACCGCAAGCGGAATCGACGTTCCCGTCGGTATGAAGAATCCCACCTCGGGCGATATCTCGATCATGATGAACTCTATCACCGCCGCACAGCACAGCCATACCTTCATCTACCGCGGCTGGGAGGTTCAGAGCCACGGCAACCCCCTCGCACACGCGATCCTCCGCGGATACGTTGACGGCGCGGGAAAATCCTACCCCAACTACCACTACGAGGATCTTCGCGACCTCTGCGAGGCTTACGCAAAGACAAATCTCGCAAATCCCGCAGTTATCGTCGACACCAACCATGCAAACTCGGGCAAGAAGTGGGCAGAACAGCCGAGAATCGCTAAGGACATCATCCACAGCTGCCGCAAGAGCGACGACATCAAGAAGCTCGTCAAGGGCCTTATGATAGAAAGCTACCTCATTGACGGCGCACAGAAAGTCACCGATGCTGCAAGCTATGTCTGCGGTCAATCCATCACCGACCCCTGCCTGGGTTGGGAGAAGACGGAGAAGCTGATTCTCGAACTGGCGGAAGAATTATAATAAAGTACACTGCGCGTACTAAAAAAAGTGGCTAGTGACTAGTGACTAGTGGCTAGTGAATGGAAAATTTTCGCGGAGCGAAAATTTCACATCAATAATTTTGTGCTGTGCTGATGAAACACCGTGCAGTGCAGAACTAAAACAAGTAAATAGAAAATTCTCGGATATTTTCGAAGCATAGCTTCTTAATATCCGAGAACTTTTTGATTTAGGTATTAAATTATCCC
>JAZSLM010000108.1:0-18526 GCA_045535375.1 Eubacteriales bacterium | reverse complement strand
TACTTTCTCTTTCTGCGAACGAATACGGGAACTGCAAGAATTGCGGTTACGAGAAGAGCAGAACCGGAGATAACTGCGCCGCATCCCGACTTCTTGGGTTCTTCGGGCTTGGGATCAGCTGCGGGAGCTTCGGTAGCGGGAGCTTCGGTTGCGGGAGCCTCAGTAGCAGGAGCCTCGGTAGCGGGAGCTTCGGTCTCGGGAGCCTCGGTGGTAGCAGGAGCTTCGGTAGCGGGAGCCTCGGTGGTCTCGGGAGCTTCGGTGGTTTCGGGATATACTACCTCACCCCAGGAAAGTCCCTTGACAACGTAGCAATCGCTGATGGTTACGATGTGGCCTGCATAGTAGGTGTAGAAGAAAAGGCCGAGAACGTCAGCGTTAAAGTAGGGGATAGTGCCTTCAACGGACTGGTCGACAAGGATGTAATTGCCGGAATTATCCTTAACGTAAAGAGCGAGCGTGTTGTTAACACCGTTAACCTCTACTGCATACTCATGGGTTACTTCTCCGGTAAGGGGATCGTAAGTGGGAACGTTCATGCCCATAGTTTCATAGTAGACGTAGTCGTGACCGGAAAGAGAGCTTCCCTTGTTCATGAGCTTCATTCTTTCGGGATAACCGTAAACACCGTAGATAGAGTCAACGTGAAGACCGACGGAATGCTTGCCGTTACGTGTTGCGGTGTAATAGATGGTGTAGCAAGTTGTTTCGTTGAGGGGAAGGGTCTCGATGAAGCCACCCCAATATGAACCGGTCTTATCCTTGGTGGTCTGGAAGGTGAACGAGTTGGAGTTGGTGGGGTCAACGTCAGCCTGAGGAGTGCCGGAAAGAAGACCGGGCTCATAGATGCCTGCTTCGCCGTTGAAGTTGGGAACGAATACAACGGTGCCGTCGGGCTGGAGGTCGAGGATGCTATCAGCCGCGCTGACGGAAGTCAGGGGAAGGATAGCGGAAATGATGAAAAGAAGCGAGATAATAAGCGAGATAATTTTTTTCATAATTTTTCTCCTTTTTGATATTTTGTCATTTGACAGAATAATAATACCACTTTTTAATGATTTTGTCAATAGTTATTAACAATATTGGTTATATGAAATTAAAAATGGAGCCGAATTTCGGCTCCATTGGGTTATTCGTTATATCCCGCTTCAAAAGCCTTGAGATTCATCTCAACAAACTTCGGCGCGACACTTGTCTTGATAGCTTCAAGCCAAAGTTCAGCGTCAATGCCGAGATGGCGCGCGAGTCTGCCCATCAGAACGATGTTGACAGCCTTCTGCGAGCCCGCTTCAAGCGCGGGGGTGAGTGCGTCGAACGCGTCAATGTCGACTCCGCGCGATGCAAGAGTATCAAGGATATCGGTGGGGTATTCTGCAGCGCCCGAGGTTACGGGCATCGGCGAGATCTCCTGCGTGTTGGTGATGAGCTTGCCTCCCGTCTTCAGGCAATGAGCCCAACGGGCTGCCTCGAGCTTTTCGAAGGAAACGATATAATCTGCCTCGCCGCTTTCGATAACGGGGGAGTAGACCTTTTTGCCGTATTTGACGTATGTAGTAACGCTTCCGCCGCGCTGGCTCATACCGTGAAGCTCGGAAACTTTAACGTCGTATCCCAACCCGATAAGTATCTTTCCGAGGAGCTTGCTTGCAAGGAGAGTTCCCTGACCGCCAACTCCGACTATCATAATATTAGTGGTTTTCATATCAGTTACCCTCCTTTATGGCATCGAATGCACAGAGCTGAGCGCAAACGCCGCAGCCGGTGCAGAGTGTCCGGTCAATCACTGCCTTACCGTTCTTGAATGAGAGCGAGGGGCATCCCAGACCCATGCAGCGGCGGCAGGAACGGCATTTGTCGCTCTCAACGTGCATTGCGGGCGGTGTTTTGACCGATTTGAGAAGTACGCAGGGACGGCGCGAGATGATTACGGAGGGCTCGTCAGCCGCAAGCTCCTCTGTGAGCGCGGTCTTGCATTCTTCAAGATTGTAGGGATCAATAACGCGGACGCGGTTGATACCGAGCGCATGGCAGAGCGCTTCAAGGTCGATCTTTGCCGCAGGCTCGCCGCGGAGGTTGAAGCCCGTGGTGGGGTTCTGCTGATGACCCGTCATACCCGTGATCGAGTTATCAAGAATAAGAACGGTGGAATTGGTGCCGTTGTATGCAATGTTGCAAAGTCCGGTCATACCCGAATGCATGAAGGTCGAGTCGCCGATAACGGCAACGGTCTTCTTTTCAGCGCCGGGAGTGGACTTGACAAAACCGTGGAGCCCTGATACGGACGCACCCATGCAAAGCACGGAATCAAGCGCATCAAGCGGCTTCTGCGCACCGAGAGTGTAGCATCCGATGTCGCCGAGAACGGTCAGCTTCATCTTGGAGATGACGTAGAACAGACCTCTGTGCGGGCATCCCGAACACATTACGGGAGGACGCGCGGGGAGAACTTCGGGAGCGCTTGCCTCGGGCAAAGCTTTGCCGAATGCCTTTGCGACTGTTTGCTGCGAATATTCGCCGATGGGGGAGAAGAGATTTCTGCCTTCGACCTCAAGACCGAGAGCCTTGCAATGCTTCTCGATGATGGCGTCAAGTTCTTCAACAACAACTACTCTCTTGACCGAGGCACAGAAATCGCGCAGAAGTTCGTCGGGAAGAGGATTGTGCATGCCGATCTTGAGAACCTTCGCTTCATCCTCTGAGAAAGTCTCGCGAACGTACTGATAGCAGATTCCCGAGGTGATGATTCCAAGCTCCTCGGATGTGCCGCTGATCTCGTTTATGCCGGAATTGTTTGCATATTCGGTAAGTTTAAGGGTTCTTTCTTCGACTATGGGGTGCTTCAGCTTTGCGTAGCCGGGCATCATAACGTATTTTGCCGGCTTTTTCTCATAAGGAACGGCGACGGGTTCGCGTCGGTCTTCCTCGGTTACAAGGCTCTGCGAATGCGCGGCTCTTGTGCAGATACGGAAGAGAACGGGAGTATCGAATCTTTCAGATACCTCGAAGGCGGTATGTACCATTCTGCGAGCCTCATCGGAATCCGAGGGCTCAAACATGGGAATCTTCGAAGCAATGGCATAGTTGCGGGAATCCTGCTCATTCTGCGAGGAATGCATAGCGGGGTCGTCGGCAACGAAGATGATAAGTCCGCCGTTGATACCGGTGTAGGAAAGGGTGAAGAGAGGGTCAGCGGCAACGTTGAGTCCGACGTGCTTCATAGCGCAAGCGGCTCTGTGTCCCGCAAGAGAGGCGCCGAAAGCGGTCTCGAGAGCAACCTTTTCATTGGGTGCCCATTCGCAATCTATCTCCGCGTATTTAGCGGCAAATTCGGTGATCTCGGTTGAAGGAGTACCGGGGTAAGAGGAAACAAGCTCGCATCCCGCCTCGTAAAGACCGCGCGCGATGCCCTCGTTTCCGAGCATTAATCTTTTCATGGTAATAGCCTTTCTGTATTTTCATTGCTAATAAAATATATTATACCACATAACTTCCTTGAATGCAATTGATTTTGACAATTTTTTTGAATAAAAATTATTGTTTATATAACAATTTAGTTTCAAATTTATCATAAATTTTCCTTCCCGATTTGATATAATATATCTTGGACAAAAACTCTGTTTTATCTTGATTTTTCTTAATAAAAATCAACTTTCGAGAGGACTTTTGAAATGCTTATCAAGATCATAGAAAACGGGCTTTTCGGTATCATTACGGAAAAGCTTTCGCTGACGGCAGAATCCATGGGATTCTGGCTTCTGATGGCAGTTGCCGTCGTTCTTTCAATGGCTGCGGGATATTTCCTCGGTAGCCTGAATGCGGCAATAATCATCTCTACAAAAAAGTATAAGACCGATATCCGCACCTGCGGTAGCGGAAACGCCGGAATGACGAATATGTTCCGCACTTTCGGCAAAACGGGAGGCTTCCTCACCCTTTTCGGTGACGTCGCAAAGACTGTTCTTCCCATCCTTTGCGGCTATCTCTTCTTCGGATACGCGGGCGCTTACATTTCCGGACTTTTCGTTGTAATGGGACACTGCTTCCCGGTCTACTACCGCTTCAAGGGCGGAAAGGGCGTGCTTGCTATGTTCGCGATGATGCTCGTCTGCGATCCCCCTGTGTTCCTTCTTATGGCTGTGATTTTTGCAATTATAGCGATCGGAACCCGTTTCGTTTCAATGGCTTCGGTGATGACGGCAATATTTATGCCCCTCTTTATCGACCTGTGGTACACGATCATGTACGGTGACGGTGCAACTGCGGGATTCAGAATGCCCATCGCTTTCATTATTACCGTTGTTATCGTCTTCCAGCACAGAGCAAACATCAAGCGCATTATGGCGCGTGAAGAACCGCGCCTGAGAATGCCTTGGGAAAAGAAAGAAAAATGACAGAAACGAGAAATAATGCGGTCAGTCTTATCGTTGAAGCTGTCTTTGCCGGAGTGCTCCGCAAGGCGGTCTTCTCGAAACCCGCAGCTGCTGATGAGCTGAAAACCGAGCTTTCCACCGTGAAGATCGGAGAAAAGCTGATGCTTCGCCGCGTGTCGCTGATGAAGGACGGCAAGGCGATTCAAAAGAATATTGCTCCCGATGATTCGGAATTGATCGGTGAACTTGCGCTTTCGCATTCGCAGATCAATATATTGACAACTCTCGGCGATGCTGAATTCAAATGCTCAAAATCGGGCAAAGAGCTTCTTTCGGGCGACCGCAAGATCAGAAATGCCATTTCTGCGGGCGTTGGTGAAGAGAAGACTCTCTGCGCAGAATCGAACGACAGAAAGAAGAATCATATCCTCTCGGGCAACGAAAGCTTTCTTGTAGAGCTCGGAATCTGCGACAGATCGGGCAGGATCCACGACAAAAAACAACATAAGTTCAGACAGATCTGCCGTTTCCTTGAATACGTTGAGGATATCTACCGCCATCTGCCCAAGGAAGGAAAGCTTCTTATCTACGACCTTTGTTGCGGAAAGAGCTATCTGTCCTTTGCAATATACCATTATTTCACCGTGATCAAAAATCGCGAGATCGAAATGACGGGCGTTGACCTGAAGGCTGACGTTATCGAGTATTGCTCGGGCGTTGCTTCAAGACTCGGTTACGGAGGTCTTTCCTTCATCTGCGGAGATATCAACGAGTTTGCACCCGGCACCGAGCCGCATCTTGTCGTATCCCTTCACGCCTGCGACGTCGCAACCGATATCGTTCTTCGATATGCCGCAACTCACCGAGCGGGAGTGATACTTTCCACGCCCTGCTGTCAGCGCGAACTTTCGGCAAAGATCGATTGTCCCGAGCTTGAATTTGTTTCGAAATATCCCATCCTGCGGCGCAAGATGTGCGATGCGCTAACAGATTCGCTTCGTCTTTCTTACCTTGCCGCGCACGGATATACCGTTGAAGCCTGCGAACTTGTTGACCCGGACGATACGCCTAAAAATATCCTTCTTCGCGCCGTCAGGATCAAGAATTTCGATCCCGAAAGCGCTCGCGCCAAAAAACTCAGAGAAGAGTTCGAAAGCACCTATGCATTTCTTCTCGGAGAAAGCGGAAAAACGCTTTCCTTCTTAAAATAAATCAAAACACGCATAAAACACACGCAACTACCTCGGAGGAACCCATGAAGATCCACACCGTCAGAAAATATCTGGCACAGTTACCCACAGAGCCGGTTCGTAATCTCGCGGCTCACTATAAGATTCTCAGCGACGCAGTATGTAAAAATCTTTCAGTAAGACCGGTCAACGGCATTACACTTGCAGTTGTCGGTCAGGATGCCGCATACACGGCTATGACTGTAAGTGCCGCGCTTAAGCATGCGGGTGTCAGCAGCGCGACCGTTAATTTCGACGTGACCCGCTCGCCTGAAACAGCAGTAACGGTAAACGGCGAGGCGCTTCCCGCGGAAGTGATCTCGCGTATTATGACTGTAATCCGCACCGTTGAGCGTTCGCTCACTTCAAAAAGTGAAGACGGTTATACACGCCCTTGCGTTTATGAGGTCTTTCTTCTCGGTGCGCTCTGCGCTTGCTCCGAGATGGGTATCTCACATATAATTATTCAAGCAGATCTCGGACGTCTGCCCGCTTCGGTATCCTCGATCATTCCCCAGCCCAAAATGATCCATTGCAACGAGATCTTTCCCGAAGAGGCGGATATGATCAAGCTTATTGCCCGCCGCGGAGTAGAGGAGATCATCAGCGCACCTCAGCAGAAGGAGAGCCGCCGTGTGCTTTATAATCTTTGCACCGAGCTCAACTGCAATCACGCCGTGGTTGCGCGCGGTGAGATAGAAACCGGTACCCCGGGATTTAAGGGTATCCCTTTCACATACCGAAATTTCAGCGCGGTCTCGGGCACCCAACTGCAGTCGATGGTTTCGCTTTCCGCAAGCACCCTTACCACCATCCGAGAACTTGCGAAGCTCAGGATCAAGATCACCGATGACGATGCATACGCGGCTATCAACGGCAGAAAGCTCGATCTTCGCGGCGAAATGATCTCTATCAAGCCCTACACTCTTCTTTGTGCATTTGAACACGCCGACGTTCAGGCTGTCGATTTTGTTGTCAGCGATCTTCGCACCATCGTTGCGGAACGCGGAAGACGCGTCAATATGATCATTGATGCCGATACGGCAAAGAATACCCCTATCCTTGAACGCTTTGAAGCGGATGAAGAAATAGGAGGAAAGATCGATAAGATCGTTACTGTCGGTGATACTGCTACCGAAAAATACGAAAACACCGCAGCTTTCTCCGCAGCTCTCGATAAATTCCCCTACCTGCGCGACGTCAAGCACACCGAGGATCTCGTTATGATCGTTTGCGGTCCCAAAGCTTTCCTTGAAAAGCACGCCCTCGAGCTTGAAAGTATCGTCAGAGACGATTTTACTTATTAATAATGAAGATAAGACGAGCAGAAAATAAAGATAGAGCAAGACTCGGCGAATTGCTTTCGCAGGTTCTTGAGGTGCATCATAATGCCCGCCCCGACCTTTTCAAAAGCGGTGCAAAGAAGTACACCGATGCAGAACTTGATGAGATACTCGCGGATGAAAGCCGTCCCATCTTCGTTGCCGAGGATAACGGCGAAGTGCTCGGTTATGCCTTTTGCATATTCGTTCAGCATTTGGATAACAATATCCTCACCGATGTAAAAACGCTTTATATTGACGATCTTTGTGTGGATGAAAATATCCGTGGAAAGGGAATCGGCAGTGCGCTCTACAATTATGTCGTTGCTTACGCAAAGGAATGCGGATGCTATAACGTAACGCTTAACGTCTGGGCAGATAACAAATCCGCACTTGCTTTCTATGAAAAGATCGGTCTGCATAAGCAGAAGATCGGAATGGAACTTATTTTGTAATAAAAAAGAGCATTGGATTGGTCCAATGCTCTTTTTTCAGAATATGCCGGGAACGTCAAGGTCGATCTTTGAAAGAATATTATCCGTATGTCTTTTCCATTCGGGTGCGCGGAGTATTCCTCGCGGGTCAACTGTCTGCGGGCAGATCCCCACGGATAATTTGAATAGCTTTCCTCCATCGCATTCCTCTCCAAGCTCTTGCAGACGATGAACAAACGATAGTTCATCTGTTCCCGCAATGCTGCAGAGCGCCTCTCTCTCGGGAATGACGCTGTCTTTGTCGGAAAGTATTACCTTAGCCGAAAAGACGAGGCAGGGAAGTCCCTCGGCGAATGTTATTTTGAAATTGAATCCGCGCAGAGCCGATATGCGGCGGTACATCAGAGCTATTATCGGCAAAGAGATTGCAATGAATGCGGAATCGGGTTTCGCGGTATCGATCCGGAAGGAATCCTTGATATTACTTTCTTCACGGTAAATATCGGTGAGACATCCGCATCTTCCTGCAATGCGGTCGGTGAATTCCTCGAATTTTTCAATATCCTTTGCCGAAAGCTCAAGTGAATAAGCCGCGCGCAGGTAGTCTATAATTATCTCCGCTTTTTCGCTAAGATACGATTTATCTTCCAAGGGCGCAATGACGGCATATCCCGCCGGATTGCCCCGATATCGGCAAATGATTTGTTTTTCTGATTTCGATATATCAAATCGTCCGATCTTTTCGATGGTGGCTATATCTTTAACGTTAATGTTATACGATGCGTTTTCCCGGCCGGGCGAGCGGTAAGCAAATGGCAATGCTTCGCCCTCTGCAAACAGAAGCAATTTATCATCGAATACTGCATCGGTCTTTTTTCTGACTGCTGTATCTAACAAAGCAATACCTCCTTGAATGTCATTGAGGATATTTTAACACAATAATATCTTGCAGTCAAGTTTTTTGCACAAATAACTTGACTTTTTTCTTTGCGGGCATTATAATTTATATAAATACATCCTTGGAGGACACAAAAATGATCAAACCGCAAATGCTCAAAAAGGGCGATACCATAGGCTTTATCGCCCCTTCATATAAACCCAAACGCGACCCAATCGAGCGCTCCGCGGAAAATCTGCGTAAGCTCGGATATAAAGTTAAATTTTCAAAGAATCTCTTCTCGACAACAAACGACTACGCAGGAAGTATCGAAGAAAGAGCAGAGGACTTCAATGCCATGATCGCAGACCCCGAAGTCAGGATGGTCTTTTTCGGCGGCGGCGAGGTTGGCAACGAAATACTCCCGTTCATTGATTACGAAAACATCAAGAAGAATCCAAAGATCCTTTGCAGTTACAGCGACAGCACCACCGTCCTTAACGCAATAAACAATATGACGGGACTCGTCACCTTCTACGGTTCGTCCCCCAGATTCTTCGAAAACGAGCCGATAGAGTATACTCTGCTCAATTTTGAAAAACGTCTATGTTCCACCAACCTCGATTACGTTAAAAACAGCGAATGGCGTGCTCTGACTCCCGGCAAAGCCGAGGGAATACTTGTGGGCGGTTATCTCATGAATTTTGCCGCCCTGCTCGGACTTGAATGGTACCGAGAGCTCCCCGAAGAGGATATCATCCTCTTTATCGAGGATCACGAAAAATTCTCAAGCGCCGCTGTGGTATCAAAGTGGTTCACAACCCTCGAGCATCACGGCGTATTCAAGAGAGCAAAGGCACTTATCTTCGGCCATTACTCCCTTGAGCCTTCACCCGTTATCGATGACGTTCTTACTCGCATAGGCAAGCGCTACAACATCCCCGTCATCCGCAACGAGGACTTCGGCCACGGCGCAAACGGCGCGATCCTGCCCATCTCCACTCACGCCCGCCTCAATACCGAGGATATGAGCTTTGAGTTCCTCGAGAGCGGTGTGAAATAAAAGTGACTAGTTGCTAGTGGCTAGTGACTAGTGAATGGAAGATTTTCTCGCGTTGCGAGAAAATCAGCTATTGTGATAATTTAATTTGGTGTTGATGATCCATTGTTTAGTGGGATAATTTAATGCCTAAATCAAAAAATCTCGGATATCAGAAGCTTTTGCTACAAAATATCCGAGAATTTTTAATTTACTTGTTTTAGTTCTGTACCGCACGAAGTTTTATCAGCACAGCACAAAATTATTGATGTGAAATTTTCGCTACGCGAAAATTTACCTTCCACTAGCCACTAGTCACTAGCCACTAGTCACTGATTACTCCGTCCTGAGCGCCGCAACAGGATCCTTCTTCGCCGCGCTTCTCGAAGGAATAAGTCCCGAGATAAGTGTCAGACCCATACTGATGATGACAAGCAGAATTGCCACGGTAATGGGGAGCTGTGCGGTGAGGTTCGGAATACCGGTGAGGTAGACCAGGATCGCATTGAGCGGGATGCAGAGCAGATAGGTCACGCCTACGCCGACGATACCCGATGCAAAGCCGATGATCACGGTCTCTGCGTTGAACATGCTCGAAACGTTCTTCTTAGATGCGCCGATCGCGCGGAGGATACCGATCTCCTTGGTTCTTTCCTGAACCGAGATGAGCGTGATAACGCCGATCATGATCGATGAAACTATGAGTGATACCGATACAAAGCCGATAAGAACGTATGTGATAGCGTCGATAATGTCTGCTATCGAGGACATAAGGATGCCAAGATAATCGGTGTAGCCGATCTTTTCAAGCTCGTCAACGCCATCGTTGTATTTCGCAATAGCTTCCTCAATGATATCCTTATCCGAAAAGGTGGAAGCGTAAAGACTGATCGTTGCGGGATCGTCAAGTTCAACGTAGCCGAGAGCCATAAGATTGAATTCGTAAGAGGTGGGAGCAAATGTGATCGCTTCTTCGTAATAGACAGCGGCAAGCTCGTCGCTGTATGTGGGAAGCGCAAGATCGAGCGCGCCTGCAAGCTGTTCCTCTGTCATTGCCGCAAGCTGACCTTCAACTCCCTTGCGATACTGCTCCTTTACCATTTCCGCGATACCCTCCGCAAGAAGCTCGTCGATATCCTCGACTGTCATTGCGTTGATGTATTCGGTAACGGTTTCGGTATCCATTCCCATCTGATCGGTTAGACCGCTTATGAGGGAAGATCGCTTCATCTCCTCGCTCATAGCACCAAGGTAGACCTTGACCTGACCGTCAAGCCAATCCTGTGCGGGAATGCCCATGACGGTGACATAGGTCTCTGCCTTCTTCTTGGTGTCGAGCTCGGAAACGTACGTGCGGAATATCTCTGCTTTTTCGGCGTCGGTGAGGTTGCCCTCGCTGAGGTCAAAGGGAAGACCGGTGAAAATGTCGTTGGTGGAGTCGGCAAGCTGTGCCTTGATAGCCGCAGAAGACTTGGATTTCTCGATTACGTATTCTGTAAGCTCGTTTGTGTAAGCGATCGATCCCGAGAGCATACCCGAAACAGCATCCTCATTGGGACGAATTATACCGACGACCTTTATGGGAGTGCCTTTATCGTAAAGATATTTCAGACCTGCGCTCGAGTCGCGCATATCTGTGTAAAGCCCCGTGCGCTCGTCAAGGGTGTAGCAATCCGCGGGGAAGATGGTGCGGAATTCCATATCTATGATCTCTGCATAGGTCCAGCGATTGGTGTTAACGGTGAGAGGCGCCTTGTTGATCGCGGCATCGACGATAATGTCGATTTCCTCTTCCGAGATAAGACCGAGTGCGTAAAGTGCCATATCTGCTATCTCGTTGTTTGAATCGAGAACGAGAACGACCTCGTTGTATGCCTCGGGCCACTTGCCTTCAACGATTTCGTACTGCTTTTTGACAATGGGATTGATCATTTCGCCGTCGCCCGGAAGCATCTCCTGCCAAAGACCTCCGTATCCCATTGAGCCCGACATCATTGATGCCATTGGGCTGCCGGAGGAAGATTCCATTCCCGAGAGCTGATCCCTGTTTGACAGAAGCTTTCCGATGAATTTGCCCATTATCTCCTGAAGCTGGGCGTTTGTGTCGGAATGAATGATGGTGCCGTCAACGTTCTCGGTGTAAAGAAGGAGATTTATGTTATATCCGTAATCTATACCGCTGAGCGCATCGTGTAATCCAAGCTCGGAATCGGTGTCGGCATATTCACGCTCAATAAACTGCTTGAAAGCTTTGAGATCGTTTTCCTGCGATTCTATACTGTTCATAATGTTGACGAAATCGTACATGACCGTTTTGCTGTAGACCGCGTCAAGCTCGTGATCTTCCTTTGCTTCCGCCATATCCATCATCGTCAGCATAAGGTTTCCAAGATCAATGTGAGAGGATTCAAGAACTATGGGAGAAGAGGAGAGGGTATCTTCCTGAACAGTATTGATGTATGCGGTAAGACCGTTCGATACCGCGTAGATAAGCGCGATACCGATGATACCGATGCTTCCCGCGAAGGATGTAAGCAGAGTCCTGCCTTTCTTTGTGAAAAGATTGCGCAGGGAAAGACCGAAAGAAGTGGTGAGCGACATCGAGGATTTGCCCATATTCTTGTGCTTGGGAGCCTCGAGCGAGCTTTCATCAACCTCGTAGGGATTGGAGTCGTCGATGATCTTACCGTCGCGGAGCTTGACGATTCTGTTTGCGTATTCCTCAGCCAGCTCGGGGTTGTGGGTGACCATAACGACGAGTCTGTCCTTTGCGACTTCCTTGAGAAGCTCCATTACCTGTACGCTCGTTTCGCTGTCAAGCGCGCCGGTGGGTTCATCCGCAAGAAGAATATCGGGGTCGTTGATGAGCGCACGCGCTATGGCAACTCTCTGCATCTGACCTCCCGACATCTGGTTCGGCTTCTTGTGAAGCTGGTCGCCAAGTCCGACGGTTTCAAGAGCTTTTTTCGCTCTCGCGCGTCTTTCCTTGCGTCCGACACCCGAAATGGTGAGCGCAAGCTCAACGTTTGCGAGGATCGACTGGTGGGGAATAAGGTTGTAGCTCTGGAACACGAAACCGATGGTGTGGTTTCTGTAGGAGTCCCAGTCGCGGTCTTTATATTTTTTTGTCGAAATGCCGTTGATGATAAGGTCTCCGCTGTCGTATCGGTCAAGACCGCCGATCATATTCAGCAGAGTGGTCTTTCCCGATCCCGAGGGACCGAGGATCGCGACGAATTCGTTGTCGCGCAGATTGAGAGAAACGCCGTCAAGAGCGACCTGCGTGAGTTCTCCCGTCTTGAAAGTTTTCTTCAAACCTTTAAGCTGAAGCATCGTTGCCTCCATTAAGTAATAATATGTTAATTCTATTATATACCTAAAAAATAAACTGATTATCAACAACAGACCCCAAAAATTGAACTTAATGTATTTTTTTTATTAATGTTCGCAGAATAGTCATTTTTTTGTTGTATAATAATACAATAAAGCATCAGAGGTCAAAGATATGGACGTTTATAAAGGGAAGATTATTTCAATACTCGGTGACAGCATTTCAACCTTTAAGGGTTATATTCCCGAGGCGGACGGAGTAAACCTCGCTCACCGCCCGCGCTATCCGCAGGATAATCTGCTGACCGATGTCTGCGACACATGGTGGATGAAGATTATCAACGAACTCGGAGCCGTGCTCGGCGTAAACGACAGCTGGGCGGGATCAACGGTATCAAATTTCCGCGATCGTAACGAAAAGGATTTCGGACCCGATGCCGCTATGGCGTCACTGACGAGAATACGCAATCTGAGCGCAAACGGAACACCCGACCTCATCCTGTTTTTCGGTGGAACGAACGATGCGGGAAAAATGATAAAAAAGGGAAGCTTTGACCCCGCGCATAAGCTTGATCTTACGGCTTGCAAATGGGATTCCTTTGCTGATGCCTATGCAGAAACCATTCTCCGCTTAAGGTATTTTTATTCCGAAGCCGAGATAGTAGCGATCTCACCCTCAATAAGCGGCGGCTATTACGATAACGCAAGACTTTCCGAATTTGCCGATCTCGCTCTTGAGATCTGCTCGCATTATAATATCAAATGTGTGGACGTTCGTCTCTCAGGCATGACTCTTGATAACCTTCCCGATACTCTTCATCCGAATGCCGATGGGATGGAATGCATATACAGATCGGTACTGAATAAACTGAAAGAGGAAAAATAATGAAGCTGATCATCACTGATATCAAGGATCTTGACCTCCGTATAGAGGGTGAACACAAAATCATCAAGCCCGGTGAAAAGATAACGCATTGCATCGGATGCTTCGGATGTTGGGTAAAGACTCCCGGTGAGTGCGTCATAAAGGATAGCTTCAGCCGCACGGGATCCGATATGGGAAAATGCGAAGAGCTTATCATGATAAGCGAGTGCCTTTACGGCGGATTCAGCTCATTTGTCAAAAAGGTTCAGGACAGAGCGATCTCTTACGTCCGCGGTGATTTTGACATAGTCAACGGCGAAATGCGCCACAGAAGAAGATATCACAACAAAATAAAGATCTCGGCGTATTTTTACGGTGAGGATATCACCGAGGAAGAGAAGATCACGGCTGAAAATATCGTCAGAGCGAACGCAAAGAACTTTTACGCCGTCGTCGAAAAGGTCGCGTTCCTCAAAAATCCTGCAGAGATATCGGAGGTGGCACTGTGAAAATAGCACTCATAAACGGAAGTCCCAAATGCAAGGAAAGCGCAAGCGGAGTTCTGATATCCGATTTTCTTGCCTGTTCGTATGAAAAATGCGATTGCATAGAGATAATAATGAACAAGCCGAAGTTGACAGATGAAGTTTTGGAAAGCCTTGCGGAATGTGAAGCATGGGTGTTTTTCTATCCTCTTTACGTTGACGGTGTGCCCGGACATCTTCTTTCCTGCCTCAAGGCTCTTGAAAAGAACAAGGAACGTTTCGGCGGAAAATATATCTATGCCGTTTCAAACTGCGGATTTTATGACGGAAGACAGTGTGAATGGTCGCTTGACATTATGAAACATTGGTCTCGCAGATGCGGATTTGAGTTCGGCGGAGGTATTGGAATCGGTGGAGGAGGCGCGCTTACCGCACTTTTGAATTTGAAGCCGGGAGATAAACCGAAGTCAAAAATCGACAAAGGCTTGAATTTTATGCTTGAAAAAATACTTGAAGAGAGTTATTTTGATAATTTTTATGCAAACATCAGCCTTCCTCGTGCAATATATAAGGCTGCGGCGGAATACGGATGGGGCAGAAAGCTTATAAAGAACGGCAAAAAGCGCAAGGATATCGGGTATATCCCCCAATAATTACCGTCAGACTTTCGATAACGCAAAAAACTTCTATTTTTTCAAAAAAAATTGAAAAAAGGTATTGACATTTGAAATCAAAAGTGGTATAATATTACCGTTGTCGAAAGCAACATGCGAGAGTGGCGGAACTGGCAGACGCGCACGTTTGAGGGGCGTGTGGCTCCCACCGTACGGGTACGAGTCCCGTTCCACGCACCAAGCAAAGCAGCCGTACGGCTGCTTTGCTTATATCATAACAAATTTGCGGATCATGCTGTAAAAAGCACCGCCTCGGAAACTGCGCCGTGTAAAAATTGCAGAAGAATATGCGGGTATGGCGGAATTGGCAGACGCGCTAGATTCAGGTTCTAGTCGGGGTTCCTCGGTGAAGGTTCAAGTCCTTTTACCGGCACCAATACCAAAGGGGTGACCAACAGGTCACCCCTTTGGTATTGGTGCGGGTAAAACGAAATCACAAGGGTTCTTCACCCGATGTGTTCGCTCCGCGAACACATCAAGCGCCGGCATAGCAGGTATGAAAGTTTCGTACAAACAAAATCCGGCGCGGGTGAAGAGTTCAAGTCCGTAAAATAAAAAACAAAGCGAGTTGCAAAATTGATCTACTACCACATAACCAAAGGGGTGACCAACAGGTCACCCCTTTGGTATTGGTGCGGGTAAAACGAAATCACAAGGGTTCTTCACCCGATGTGTTCGCCTCGCGAACACATCAAGCGCCGGCATAGCAGGTATGAAAGTTTCGTACAAACAAAATCCGGCGCGGGTGAAGAGTTCAAGTCCGTAAAATAAAAACAAAGCGAGTTGCAAAATTGATCTACTACCACAAAGCAAAAGCGAACGGCAAAGCCGTTCGCTTTTGCTTTGGTGCGGGTAAACCGAACTATAAAGGTTCTTCACCTTATATCTCCAATCTGTTCGCCAACGGGGCGCTGAATTTTTAATTAATAATTTTTTATTATAAATTTTATGTCAAATAAAGATACAGTATAAAAAATTCAAAAAAAATTCAAAAACAGTTCATTATAGTCTGCTATACTATGCAAGTAAGGAATTTATTTATAAGGAGTTACATACTATGGCACTGACATACATAACCAACGGTAAAATAGTTCTTCCCGATTCGGTCGTATGTGGCAAAATCCTGGCTTTCGACAGCGATAACGGAAAGATATGCGGCATAGTTGACGAGCTTCCCGCAGATGCGAGCGTCATCGATGCCAAGGGCAATTACATTGCCCCCGGTCTCGTTGATATCCATATCCACGGATATCTCGGAGAGGATACCTGCGATGCGAAGCCCGAGGGAATCAAAAAGATGGCTTACGGCGTAGCCGAAAACGGAGTCACCGCATTTCTTCCCACTACGATGACAGTTTCCAAGGAGCAGATAATCGCCGCCCTTAACGCAGTACGTTCTCTCAAAGAAGAAAGCAAGACATGGGATGGCGCGGAAATAATCGGAGTTCACGCCGAGGGACCCTTCATCAATCCTTCGAAAAAGGGTGCGCAGGCGGAAGAGAATATTCTCAAGCCCGACGCTGATTTCATAATTGAAAATTCAGATATCATCACCTCGGTTACCCTTGCGCCCGAAATGGACGATGGGCATGCTTGCATCAAGAAGCTGGCGGCAGAATCGGGCGTATTGGTTTCTATGGGACATACCGACGCGAGCTTTGAGGAGGCAATGAGTGCTGCAAAGGACGGTGTCAACCACGCGACACACCTGTTCAACGCTATGTCGGCGCTTGCACACAGAAATCCAGGCGTCGTCGGTGCGGCACTTGCATCGGATAACGTTTCGGTCGAGATTATCGCCGATACATTCCATATCAATCCCGGACTTTATTCGATAATCGCAAAGGTCAAGGGCGACAAGATGGTGCTGATAACCGACTGTACCCGCGCAGGAGGAATGCCTGACGGAGAATATGACCTGGGCGGACAACCCATATTCCTCAAGGGAATCGAGTGCAGACTTGCCGATGGCACCATTGCCGGAAGCGTCCTGAAGCTCAACAGCGCGGTAAAGAACGTTCTCGATCACACGGCTCTTCCCGCAAACGAAGTCTTCAAAATGGCATCCCTTAACCCCGCAAAGGCGATCCATTGCGACAACCGCATCGGCTCGCTTGAAGCCGGCAAGGATGCGGATATCATTATAGCCGATGAAAATATCATTATAATCAGAACCATAAAGAAAGGAAGAACTATTTATGAAGCTTAAAGTTTTAGCACCGCTCGATCCCGGTTTTATGCCGATGTCGGTTGTATACCGCGATTTTGAAGCTGCAGTAAAGGCAGAGGGCGGCGAGCCGCTCACTATCGGACTTGAAAGAAACGACGGCCTTACCTCCGTATTTACCATCGAGGTATTTAAGGATGGCACAGGACATGACGAGGAGAATCACGAATTTGTCGAAAGAATAGTTAAAACTCTTCTTTGGATTCGCGGCGGTTATAAGATAATCATCGCAGGTTCCAAGGTGATTGCCGATAAGATCAAGGCAGATTACTCCGAGGGCGGTATCCGCGCTTTTGACAACGATTTTATGTCGGGCGTTTATGAGGCTCCTTTCGAGGTCATCCACGTTCCCTTCGATCAGGCTCCCGTTGCAAAAGAGACCGCATCCCCCGTTGGTCGCCATCTTGACGGTTGCCGTATCGGTTTTGTTGCAGGCGGAAGCGACCGTAAGGTAAGCGCAGTAGTAGAGGGCGAAGCTGTTTATTCCGAGGAAGTTGTTTGGTTCCCCAAGCTGCAGAATGATCCCAAGTATCACTACGACGGAATCATGGAGGCTATGAAGACCGCCGCTTCCAAGATGCCGAAGGTTGATGCCATCGGTGTCTCCACCGCAGGCGTTGTCATCGGAAACCGTATTATGACATCCTCGCTCTTCCTCAAGGTAAAGAACGAGAATCCCGAGGCATTCGAGAAGGTAGTTAAGAATATCTATACCGACATCGCCAAGGAACTTGGCGGCGTTCCGATCGAGGTAGCTAACGACGGTGACGTTACTGCTCTCGCGGGCGCAATGGACCTTGACGACACCAACGTTCTCGGCGTTGCAATGGGCACAAGCGAGGCGGGCGGATACGTTGACGGAAACGGCAATATCACCGGTTGGCTCAACGAGCTCGCATTCGTTCCCGCTGACTACAACAAGGACGCGATGGTTGACGAGTGGTCCGGCGACTACGGTTGCGGAGTTAAGTATTTCTCGCAGGACTCTGTTATCAAACTTGCTCCCGCCGCGGGAATCGAGCTTGACGAAAGTGCTTCTCCTGCAGAGAAGCTTAAGGTGGTCCAGGGACTTATGGCAAAGGGCGACGAGCGCGCCGCAAAGATATACGAAACCATCGGAGCGTATTTCGGTTACGCTGTGGCTTATTACGCTATATTCTACGATATAAAGCACGTTCTTCTTATGGGACGCGTATCCTCCGGTGAAGGCGGAAGCATCCTTTACAAGACCGCCCAGAAGGCTCTCGCAGAGGAATTCCCCGAGCTTGCAGAAAAGATAACCATTCACCTTCCCGACGAGAGTAGCCGTCGCGTGGGTCAGTCCATCGCAGCCGCAAGCCTTCCCAAAATTTGAAAGAGCTTATAAATTCGAACCGTGAGTGTCCGATTTTAAGTTCTATGCAAATCTATTGTTAAAACTACCAAAGCAAAAGCAAACGGCAAAGCCGTTTGCTTTTGCTTTGGTGCGAATAAACCGAAGAAGCAGTTTCTTCGCCTTTGATGTTTTTTATAAAAATAATCAGAAAATGCGATAAATCTTTCCAAAAGATGTTGACAAACTGATTTGAATGTGATATAATATACGAGTTGTCAAGCACAACACGCGAGAGTGGCGGAACTGGCAGACGCGCACGTTTGAGGGGCGTGTGGTTCACACCGTACGGGTTCAAGTCCCGT
>JAZSLM010000077.1:0-12987 GCA_045535375.1 Eubacteriales bacterium | reverse complement strand
AGACCGCTTGGCCTCCGACTTAGGTCGCGTGATATATCGGCTTCGCCGATACGATATACCTTCGGTACGATATGCTGCGCACGATATATTCCGCCGAGGCGAAATGTTTAGGTGAATTTCCGCTTTGCGGAAATTTTCCTATTAAAAATATTGACTAATCGGCAAAATCGTGCTATACTTAATGCAATACTATATAAATCGGAGGACAAACCTATGATCCGTGCTGCTATGATCGGCTTTGGCGGTATCGCCCAGTCGCATAAAAACGCATACCTCTCCCTTGAAAAACGCGGGATTCCCGTCAAACTCGTTGCTATCTGCGACATCGACCCGAAGGCGTTCGAACGCCGTGTCAAGATCAATATCGACACGGGTGAAGCAGGGCTCGGCGGTGATTTCCGTACTTACACCGACCTTGAGGAAATGCTCGCGAAAGAGCAAATCGATCTCATCGACATCTGCCTGCCCACTCCCCTGCACTGTGAATACGCGATCAAGATGCTCGAGCGCGGCTACCACGTTCAGAGCGAAAAGCCGATGGCTCTTACCGAAGAGGACTGCCGCCGCATGATCGAAGCGCGCGACCGCTCGGGCAAACAGCTTATGATCGGTCAGTGCCTGCGCTTCTTCCGTCAGTACGAGTTCCTCAAGGCTTGCATTGATGACGGCAGATACGGCAAGCCCACCACAGGTCACTTTGACCGCCTCGGCGGACCTCCCAGATGGGGCTGGAACAACTGGTATATGACCCCCGAGCTCTCGGGCGGCGTAATCTACGACCTTCACATCCACGACTGCGATATGATCCGCTGGCTCTTCGGCGAGCCGAAGGCGTTCTCGGCAGTCGCGGCAGAAACTTTCGTCAAGCACGATACCGTTTTCGTGCAGTATTACTACGATAACCTCCCCGTCAGCGCGGTCGCAGAATGGTCGCTCAAGGGCGTCAAATTCCACGCCGCATACCGCGTTGGATTCGAAAAGGCTTCCGTTATCTATGACGAGAACGGCGTGACCGTTTATTCGAAGGAAGACGGATCGGCTGAAAAGATCGAAATGGCGCCCTACGGCGGTATCGAAGCCGAGATCGAATACTTCGTCGATTGCCTCGAGCGCGGCGTAGCCCCCGAGCGCAACATGCCCGAATCGTCCGCACGCACCGTCGCGATCGCGAATAAGCTTCTCTACTCCGCTAACCACTGCGGCGAGAGAATGGAATTCGACCCGCCCGTTTACGGTAACTGATTTATTTCCCGACTTGACTCATTAGCTTCAATAGGAGACGACAAATGAAAGTCTGTGTAATTCAACCACATTATTCATTTGATGAGAAGGATGTCGGTCGATGCTTTGATGATCTACTTTCATTACTTGATGAGTGTGATGAAAGCATGGATCTCATTGTATTGCCGGAATACAGCGATGCCCCGGCGGATGTGAAAGGCAAGAACGGCTTTTACGATGCGGTAAAAGAATACAATCCTGTCCTTATGCAAAAAGCGTGCGAAACCGCCAAAAGATGCAATTCGATGGTGTTTGTCAACGCAGGATCTGAAACCGAAAACGGCGTCCGCAACACCACCCACGCAATCGACAGAAACGGCAATATTGTCGGCAGGTATTTCAAAGCGCATCCCGCACCCAGTGAGGTCAAAACCGATTCCGAGGGTGGGCACGAGCTTGACGTAGCTTACAGCTATAAGATCTCCTCTCCCTACGTTTTAGAGCTTGAAGGAATCAGATTTGCTTTTCTCACCTGTTATGATTTCTATTTTTACGAGTATTTTGCAAAGATCGCCCGCGAAAACGTTGATATCATCATCGGTTGTTCCTTGCAACGCACTGACACTCACGACGCCCTTTCCATTATCAACAAATTCCTTTGCTATAACACCAACGCGCACCTGATCCGCGCATCCGTGTCGCTTGGCGCCGACTCCGAGCTTTGCGGTTGCAGTATGGTCGTATCGCCCAAAGGTGAAATGCTTTTGAATATGGAAAGCAAAGTGGGGCTTGGCATTTGCGAAATAGACACGAAGAACAAATACTACAAACCCGCGGGATATATGGGCAGCCCCAAATCTCATTATGAGTATATCGAGGAAGGCCGCAGACCCTGGCTTTACCGAAACGGAGGCGCTTCTATCGTTCCTTTTGACGGTATTATGAAATATCCCCGCCTCTGCGCGCACCGAGGCTTTAACACCATAGCGCCCGAAAACAGCATGCCCGCCTTTGGAGCGGCAATAGCTCTCGGAGCTGAAGAAATTGAATTTGATCTATGGTCTACAAAAGACGGAGTTCTGGTTTCCTGCCACGACAGCACTCTCGACAGAGTAAGCAACGGAAGCGGAAAAATTTTTGATCACACTTACGCGGAACTGCTGCAGTTGGATTTCGGAGTCAAGCACGGCGAGAAATTCAAAGGATTGAAGATCCCCACGTTTGAAGAGATCCTTCAGAAATTCGCAGGTCAGGTAATTATGAATATTCACGTCAAGATCTGGGATAAGAAATTTGACGACCCTATGATCGAGCAGATCGTGGCTCTCATCCGTAAATATGACTGTGAAAAGCACATTTACTTTATGACGACCAATGATGATATCATAAGGCGCGTGATGGAATACGCACCCGATCTGAAAGTCTGTGTCGGTTGGAACGGCAATAAGGATCCTATGTCGATAGTTGATCGCGCCATCGAGCTCGGCGCATATAAAGTTCAACTTTTCAAGCCTTATTTTAATCAGGAAAGCATTGACAAGGCACACGCGCACGGCATTTTGTGCAATGTCTTTTGGGCAGATGACCCCGAGGAAGCAAAGCAGTATTTCAAGATGGGCATAGATACCGTTTTGACAAACGATTATCTGCCTGTCTATAATGCAGTCAAGGAAGATTTCTTCAGCGACAAGTGATCAAAATTGCTTTTCATAAATCTGTAGAAACTCTACATGCACTTTTAGCCCTCCCGCAAGCGGGAGGGCTTGTTCATTTTTTCGACAAATAACGATCAATCTATCATCGTACCGTACCAATCAATGTATTTGTGCACCTTTCACAAAAATGTTCGTAATAATTTATTGAATATTACTCTTTATATTTGCTCCGTTTTATGATATAATTTAATCGTCAAATCTTATTATTCTAATTCAATATCCAATTATATAATTGGATAACCGAACTGCACTTTCAACACATAATGATCGAATCGAGGTGACCGATATGCAGAATAAGAATGACCATTTAATTTCAAAGAAACTGTTGCTGACAATTTCTATATTAATCCTTCTCGGACTATTGGCACTATTTTTGTCGCCTTTATTGAAGATATTTATCGGAGATATATACGGATTCTTTGATTTCGTGGCTAACAGTCCGGAATTATGGCGCGCATTCGGCATTCTCGCTCTATTGTTCATTTCAATTCTGTTTTTGTTCTGCATCGCTCTGCCGGTCACTTTATTTATAGTAAAAGTCGTATCAGCCTATATTTCGTTATACAACATCTGCTTATTTTCAAATTATAAGTTCAAGATCAACGGCATACCGTTTTTACCGTCAAAACGATCAAATGCGGATGGGGAGATCACTATCAAAACAAGAGACAGTACCTTGTGTTTGCATTTCATCAACGTGATCTTCAAGTTCCACCGCGCCATTACGATCCCAAATCCGCAGGAATACGTTATTACGCCGCTGGTTCAAAAGAAATTATCAAAACAAGGGCAGGGCATCGGCGGAGCCAATATGAGCAGCGGGAACGGCAATCGTAATGCACACATCCAATCGACTCAGTATACGCTGAGCCGAAACAGCGATAAATCCAAGCGTCTGCCGGAAATTGACGGCGGCGACAGAAAAAAACATATTTTGCTGATACCGAATATGCCGTCGGAAGCGCAGTGCGTAATAAACAACATCGCCGTGCCATTATCAAGCGGTCAGACGATCGGTGATTTTACTTTCTATTCGTTAAACCATTTGAAAAAAGGTCTCAAGAACCAACTTCACACATCACTGTTTCAGTAAACGGAGGAACTGATCATGAATTCGAAGCTTAAGCAGCACTTATTTGTCTTACTTGCGTACGTAATGGCTATCGTTGCATCATTTTTGTTAGGCAACTTCCTCTTGTTGCCGATATGCAATTCGATCGCCGGTTCGGAAAAAGCCGGCGTGGCGGCAACGCAAACAATTATGCGATTACTGTGGCCCATAATAGCATTTATCATCATCTTCTTCTACAAAAAGAACGGTACTGATGAAAAGATCACGTACGTTGCAAAATTGAGAGAAGAGCCCTACGATGCGAAAAATGACTTTAAGAATTTAATGAAATCAAAGGATTTTTGGGCTGAATTGATCTTTGTTTCGGTCATAACCGTAATATATTGGATGTTCAACTATGTATTCCCTTGGATAATGCTTAATATTCCTCTGTATTTTGTTTTCAATCTTGCGGTCAATCTCTATCTTCACAGATCCTGGGCTAAAAATTCGCATATTCATTAATTAATTTTCTCTCCGCACTATCAATAAGCCCTCCCGCTTGCGGGAGGGTTGGGTGGGTAGTCAGTGACTCGCGAAATTCTCACGCAAAACAACATCAAAAGCGAAATATAATTAAATCGAGAAAATCCGCCGCCGGCGGATTTTTTCCTTCATTTCGCCCATCGGGCGAACTATCATTCGCGCATCGCGCGATTATCATTCTGCCGCAGGCAGATCATCATTCACGCGCAGCGTGACTATCATTCTGCGCAGCAGATAATCATTTTTCCTCCCCGTAACCTAAATTTCATAATTTTCCCTTGACTTTTTCCTTAATTTATGTTATATTATAATAGTAATAATATGCTTTTTTATTGGTTAAAAATTAGTTTTATATAGAAGGAAAAAGAAATGGCAAACTACAGACGCGGCAGGATCAACGATGAGGTCCAAAAGGCGCTTTCGGAAATTCTCCGAGAAGTCAAGGACCCCAGAGTCAGCTCCGCCTTTATAAGCATTACGGGCGCGGACGTTACGCCCGATCTCAAATTCGCAAAGATCTATTACTCCCTTCTCGGTGCCGACGGCGACAAAGAGAAGGAAAAGAAGGTC
This sequence comes from Eubacteriales bacterium, assembly GCA_045535375.1. Lineage (GTDB taxonomy): Bacteria > Bacillota > Clostridia > Oscillospirales > CAG-272 > CAG-390. The sequence continues at coordinate 7,884 of JAZSLM010000077.1, read as the reverse complement.
GCCGAGGGTCTTAAATCGAGCAACGGCTACATCCGCCGTGCGCTCGCACGCGCGGTCGACCTCCGCCAGACCCCGGAGCTCACCTTCATCCTTGACCGTTCGGGAGCAAACGGAGCGTATATCTCCTCCCTCCTCCACAAAGTTGAAAACGACAGCGCAGAAAGAGCCGCAAGGCTCGGCATCAACACCGAAAAACAGAGCGAAGAAGGTGACGAATAATGCGCAACCTGACCTTTAAGGCTGCCTGCCGAAATCTCTATGAGCTTTCGCGCCGCGGCAAGCTTGCGCTCCTCGTTCACGCCCGCCCCGACGGTGACTGTATCGGCTCGGCTTACGCCACAGCTGTACTGCTTGCCGCGGTCGGCTGCAACGCCCACGTGGTCTGCGCCGATCCCCTCCCCGCACGCCTCCGCTTTATTGCGGAAAGCGCGGAACTCGACGGCGATATCACGCTCGACAAGATCCCCGAGGAATTCGCTCCCGGCAACGTCACAGCCGTCGCGCTTGATATCGCGGCATCGACACAGCTCGGTCAACTTGAGGGCAAATATGACATAGCGCTCTCATTCGACCATCACGCGCGCTCGACACCTTTCTGCGACCGCTATCTCTCCCCCGAGGCTTCGGCAACCGGCGAGATCGTTTGGCGGATCGCCCGCGAGTGGATCAGGATGGGCTACATCGACTCGGTCCCCGATCGCGTCGCGCCCGCCATCTACGCCGCCATCAGCTCGGACACGGGTTGCTTCCGTTACTCGAACGTAACTCCCGCCACCCACCGCACCGCGGCACAGCTGATCGCGCTCATTCCCTCGCACGCTGACATCGACCGTCTGCTTTTCGAAACCAAAACTCCCGGCAGACTCGCCGCGGAAAAGGCAGCTCTCGACCTGCTCAGCTTCGCCGCAAACGGCAAGATCGCGGTCTGCTCGATCTCGCTTGAACAGATCTCGGCGCACCATCTTGCAAGCGAGGATCTGGATGCCCTCATCGACATCGCGCGCTCGGTCGCGGGTGTTGAAGTTGCTTTTTCGATCCGCGAGGAAGCCGAAAAGAGCTATCGCGTTTCGGCGCGTTCGAACTCAAACATCGACGTTTCCGCACTCTGCGCGTATTTCGGAGGCGGAGGGCACGTCAAGGCCGCGGGATGCACGGTGAACGCCTCCGATCTGGAACGTGCCAAAGCTCTCATAGTGGAAAGAGCCGAGCGCTTGATTTCCTGAACGCGAACAAATACGCCTTCATAACCCGAATATACTTAATATCAAGTTCCGATTTTGGAATTATTTATGTACTCGCCTCTCATTTCGAACGGCGGGTACATTTATTTTTCCGTTTTTGGAATTTTTCTTTCAAAAAGTACTTGACAAACGCCCAAAATAGGTGTATAATGTAGCAAAAGAATTCTAAATTTCGTTTATTAAGAGGTAATCATAATGGCAACAAAGAAAAATGCGGCGGCAAGCCCTGTCGACGGCGACGCAAAAAAGAAGGCTCTGCAGACAGCGATCTCGCAGATCGAGCGCGATTTCGGCGCGGGCGCGGTAATGCGTCTTGGCGAGAACGCACATATGGAAGTTCAGGCGGTGCACACGGGTTCCATCTCGCTTGACATGGCTCTCGGTATCGGCGGACTCCCCAAGGGACGAATCGTTGAGATCTACGGCCCCGAATCCTCGGGTAAGACCACCGTTGCTCTGCACGTTGTTGCAGAGGTTCAGAAAACCGGCGGCGAGGCTGCCTTCATCGACGCAGAACACGCGCTTGATCCCGTCTATGCAAAGGCTCTCGGCGTTGACATCGACAATCTTCTCGTTTCACAGCCCGACTGCGGCGAGGATGCGCTCGAGATCACCGAGTCACTCGTTCGTTCGGGCGCGGTCGACATCGTAGTCATCGACTCGGTAGCCGCACTCGTTCCCCGCCAGGAGCTCGAGGGCGATATGGGCTCGTCGCAGGTCGGCGTTCAGGCAAGACTTATGTCGCAGGCTATGCGTAAGCTTTCCGCGGCGATCTCAAAGTCGAACTGCCTCGTTATCTTCATCAACCAGCTCCGCGAAAAGGTCGGAGTTATGTACGGCAACCCCGAGGTCACCACGGGCGGTCGCGCGCTTAAATTCTATGCTTCCGTCAGAATCGACGTCCGCAAATCCGAACAGCTCAAGACCGGCAACGATATTTACGGTAACCGCGTAAAGTGCAAGGTCGTTAAGAACAAGGTCGCTCCTCCCTTCCGCACCGCAGAATTCGACATTCTTTACGGCAAGGGAATTTCACGCGCAAGCGAGATCGTTGATATGGGCGTAGCTCTCGAGGTGATCCAGAAGAGCGGCTCCTGGTTCTCCTACAATGGTGAACGCATCGGTCAGGGCCGTGAAAACGCAAGAAAGACCATCGAATCCGATCCCGCACTCTTTGCAGAGATTGAGGCAAAGATCCGTTCAATGGCAGACAAGCTTGCCGATGAAGACGGCGGCGACTTCGAGCTTGACGACGACGATCTCGACATCGATCTTCTCGGAGATCTTTAATGTTCAAGATCACCTCTCTCCGCGCCTCGGACGGCGGCGGGGCAGTTCGGATCGACTTAAAACGCGAAGGAGAAAGCAAAAGCGAATGCCTTTATATCCTCGCCTCGCATCAAAGAGAATATGAATTTGCGAAGGGCGAATACCCCGACGAGGCTTACGCCGTGCTCTGCCGTCTTGACGGCATCTGCCGCGGTGTCCGTTCCGGAAGAAGGATCCTCGGATACGGAGCAAATTCAAAGTCGGCGCTCAGAATGAAGCTTATCGGCAAGGGCATCGCCCCCGAATACGCCGATGAGGCTGTTGAAATTCTGATCTCCGAATCTGGAATTGACGAGGGGACGGACGCCATGCGCTTATGCGAGCTTCAGATCGCAAAAAACATCGGTGCGCGGCGGATACTCACATATCTGCGCGGACGAGGTTACCCCGACGATTCGCTCGCAGAGGTAAAGGAGCACCTTGCCGAAGTGGATTTCATTCCGATATGCCGCAGAGCGATCGAGAAGAAATACGGCGGCGTACCCACCGATTTTGACATCAAAAAGAAATGTATAGATTATCTTCTGCGCCAGGGATTTTCTTACAACGAGATCAAAAAAGCCTTTGAAAACTGACCGGGCTGGTGAATTATTATGCCTAAAACAATAAAGCCGGGAGGGGTAAATCTCGCCTCTCCCGTCACCGTACTTTCGGGTGTCGGTCCCGCGAAGGCGGCGGCTTACGCAAAGGCAGGCATCGAAACCCTCGAGGATCTGCTTCTGCACATTCCGCGCGCCTATGAAAACCGAGGAGATATCCGGCTTCTTTCAAACGCCAATGCCGACGGCGGCAAAAGCGCAGTCGTTCTGACCGTTGCCACTACTCCGCAGGCGGCAAAGTTGAAAGGACGGCTCACAATTGTGAAGTTCCGAGCCTTTGACGAAAGCGGTAGTGCCGAGATCGTCTTCTTCAATATGCCATATCTGCGCCAGGTCTTCACGGTAGGATCCGAGTGGCGCTTTTTCGGCGTTGTTGAAAGAACTCCAATACGCGGCGGAATGAAATATAAGATATCCTCCCCCGCATACGAGCCCTATACCGAGGGTGCACTCCCCGATTTTACAGCTGTTTACCCCCTTTCCGAGGGTCTGACGCAAAAAAATCTCGCCGCGCACGTTGCCGAGGCACTTCGTCTTTGCGGTTCACCCGAGGATGTTCTGCCCGACGAGATACGCCGCAAGCGCGAGCTTTGCACGCTTCCTTTCGCCGTTAGAAACATCCATAATCCCGAAAGCTACGCGGCTCTCGCGGCGGCAAAGAAGCGTCTTATATATGACGAATTCTTTCTTTTCTCGCTTTCAATGTCGATGCAGGGTAAGAAAAAGCGCGAGGGACATGCCTTTTCCTGCAAAAAGCAGAACATCTCTCCTCTCCTTGCAGAACTTCCATATGAGTTGACGGGTGCACAAAAGCGCGCGATCACAGAAATTGCCGCAGATATGAAGGCAGAAGTACCGATGCGAAGAATGCTGATAGGCGACGTCGGATGCGGAAAAACAATAGTTGCCGCCGCGGCGATGCTCATCGCAGTCCTCAGCGGGCGCCAGGCGGCACTTATGGCACCGACAGAAATTCTCGCACGCCAGCATTACGAGGATCTTTCCGAGCTTTTCGGTAAGATCGGAATCAAATGTGAGCTTCTCATCGGAGCGACCACGGCAAAGGAAAAGCGGCGGATCTATTCGGCTCTATCGTCAGAAGACCCCGCTGTTAGAACGCCGATCGTCATCGGCACGCACGCGCTTCTTTCCGAGGGCGTACAATTCTCCGCCCTTTCGCTTGTCGTTACGGACGAACAGCACCGTTTCGGAGTTAACCAACGCGCCGCGCTGACCGAGAAATCAAAGGGAACTCATCTGCTTTCAATGTCCGCAACACCCATCCCTCGATCGCTTGCGCTCGTGATGTACGGCGACATCGACATTTCGCGCATCAACGAAATGCCTCCCGGCAGACAGCGCGTGGACACGTTCGTAGTTGACGAGAACTACCGAGAGCGACTTATTGCATTTATCAAAAAGACCGCCTCCGAGGGCGGGCAGATATACGTCGTTTGTCCCTCGATCGAGGAAAATCCCGACCGTGACAGCGGAGAGGTCGATCTTTACGACATCGGCGACAGCGGAATTTACAAAAGACCGCCGCTCAAAGCGGCAATTAAATATGCCGACGAGCTCAGCGCAGCTTTGCCCGAGCTTTCGGTCGCGTTTCTGCACGGAAAGCTGAAAAGCGAGCAAAAAGAGGCAATAATGACCTCGTTCGAATGCGGCGACATTGACGTTCTCGTTTCGACAACCGTCATCGAAGTCGGCGTAAACGTTCCGAATGCCTCGCTTATGATAGTTGAAAACGCCGAACGATTCGGCCTTTCACAGCTTCATCAGCTTCGCGGACGCGTCGGACGCGGCAAGCGCAAATCCTACTGCATTCTCGTTTCCGACGACGGATCCGAAACAGCGCGCAAGCGTCTTACGGTCATGCGTGACAATTACGACGGTTTTTCGATCGCCGAAGCAGACCTTGCGGCGCGCGGACCCGGTGATTTTCTTGCTTCCAACTCAAACGAGATCAGACAAAGCGGCGGACTCCGCTTCAAATTCGCCGACCTTTGCGGCGACGCCTCGCTTTTGACCTCGGCAACCGAGGACGCGCATTCACTCTTAGCAATATCCCCCAAACTTGAAGAATACCCCGCACTGCGCGAGTCGCTTTCAAAACTCGGCTCGGCTACCAATACAGATTGAGAGGTAAATATAATGAATAATCGCGGAATCATCGTTCTTGACCCCGGACACGGCCAATTTGGAAACAAACACACTACACGCGACGGATTTTACGAAGGCACACAGAACTTCATCCTCGCTTCCTTCCTCAAAGCAGAGCTCGAGGCACTCGGTTTTGACGTTCGTATGACAAGAAACAAGATCGAGGACAATCCCGAGCTTGCCGAGCGCGGCTCCATGTCGGGCAAGCTTGGTGCAGTTATGTTCCTTTCGATCCACTCGAACGCCCCCGGAGGCAATCCCTCAGACGAAAGATACCCCAAGGTTCGCGGCGCGGAAACATTTTATTCTGTTTCCGACTGCGAGGGCAACGCTCCCATCGCGCGTGATCTGACCGACGCCGTCGTCCGCACTATGCAGACCGAGGACCGCGGCATCAAGACCCGCCGCTATCCCGATAACGAATCGGTAGACTACTACGGCGTCCTCCGCTCCGCCGCCGCATCGGGCTGCAAACGCGCATTCCTCATCGAACACGGCTTCCACACCAACCCTGAGGATTCGGCGTTCCTGCAGAATTCCGATTGTCTTGCAAGACTTGCCAAGGCAGAGGCAGAGGTTATTGATAGGTGGTTCTAAATGATCGATAAGTCAAGAAAATATTGGCACAGTGACTGTGCTGATGATATTGATGAATATTTGAGAGAGTACACCGAAATCCCCGACATAGATATAAAGCCTGTGATATGTCATTCCTGCGGAAGCGATGCTTTGGAATTGCATATTGATTATGATGAGGAAGCAATTCAGGTCAAGTGCCCAAAGTGCGGAGAAAAGAAAATCTTGTTAGATTGCCAAGAAATATGGGCAAATGCAAAACCCCAACTACGAAGATGCGCTGTGTGTAAGACTTCCAAAAAACATAATGTAAAAGTGGGATTTGTACGCAGAGAAAACGGCGATGCAAAGTGGGTATATATTGGCAGTCGTTGTACGAAATGCGGTGTTTTAGCTTCATATCTTGATTGGCAAATCAGTTATGGTCCCACCGATGAAATGGAAAGAAATATATAAACTCAAATCTTAAATACAAAATCGGCAGAGATGCAATATCTCTGCCGATTTTAATTTTCAGAATCAAAGAGAATCAACGTACTTACAAGCCGCAAGAGCCGCGCATGCGCCGTCGGAGGTTGCGGTTGAGATCTGGCGGATACCTTTCTTTCTGCAATCGCCCGCCGCGAAGATACCCTCGCAGCCCATATCGCCGTCATCCGACGCGATGAGGTATCCGTAGGGGTCGATAGGTGCGATGTCCTTGAAAATATCGGTTGCGGGAGCCATTCCGACAGCAAGGAAAATGCCGTCAACCTTGAGCTTGGTAAGATCTCCGGTTTCGGTGTTCTTGACGATGAGACCGTCAAGCTCGCCGCCCTCGGAAAGATATTCCTCAACAACGGTGTTATAGATGATCTCGACATTCTCCATCGACTTGAGCTCTGCGGCGGTGTTTGCCTCGCAGGTCAGGTCGGGAAGATTCTGTACGATGGTCAGCTTCTTCGCGATCTTTGCAAGCAAAAGTGCCTCGACTGCCGCGCTGTTGCCTCCGCCGATGACGGCTACTTCTCCGCCGGTGTAGAATGCGCCGTCGCAAACGGCGCAGAAGGAGATCCCGTGGCCGACGAGTTTCTCTTCTCCCTCAAGCCCGAGGCGGCGGTGGTGGGAACCGACCGCGATGATAACGCTCTTTGCCTCAAAATCCCCATCGGGAGTGGTGAGAGTGTAGAATTTTTCCTTCTTATTATACGAAATTGCGGTTACCTCTGCGCATTCTATCTCGGCACCGAGTCCGAGCGCCTGCTCGACCATCTTATCGGCAAGCTCGTTGCCCGAGATCTCGGAAAAACCGGGATAATTCTCGATCTTGGGCGAGAAGGTCATCTGTCCGCCGAAAGTGGATTTTTCGATAACGGTGACGCTCTTGCCCGCGCGGACAGCGTAAATTGCCGCGGTAAGTCCCGCAGGACCCGCTCCGATTATAATAATATCTTTCATATTATTCCTCATATTATTTAATAAAAATATTTTTGCGACAGCAAAAATTACCTATTCACTAGCCACTTAAAACGGGCAGACCCATTTTGTAATGTGAGTCTGCCCTTTATGATTACGCGTTAGCGGTGGTCTTGATGAACTCCTTGACACCCGCGATATCGGCAAACGCGGTGAAGTCCTCGCCTACGATATAGAGCAGAGTGGGAGCCTGACGTGTTCCGTACTTCTTCGCGAAGTCGGGATCGTCCTCAAAGTAGACCTTTTCGAACTCGATGCCCGCCTTCTCAAGGAGAGAAGCCGCGATCTTGCACTTGGGGCAGGTCTTGGTTGCGAAGAGAACGACTTTACCGTCCTCGTATACCGCATCGGTTGCGGCGGGAGCGGAAACGGTGCCCTTGCGGACGTTGCCGTGGCCTCTTTCGTCGAAGTTAAGCATCGACTGCTCGGGATCGTACTCGACTCTTTCCTTATATTCCTGCGACTTACCGTCGTTCCAGTTCTGAACGGGGCGGTAGTAACCGGTAATACGGCTGTAA
>JAZSLM010000091.1:0-8194 GCA_045535375.1 Eubacteriales bacterium | reverse complement strand
CCCTTCATTCTCTACGATGTCATCCTGAGGGCGCGTCCGCAGACGTGTTGCGCCCGAAGGATGACATCGTTCTTTTTGCAGGGGGCTGCGCCCCCTTCACCCCTGCTTGCGAGTGCGAACATATCTATATTGATTTTGTCTTTATGATTATGGGTTGTATCCTCCAAAGCGGATTTCCTTTTCTTCTTAACTCCCGCGAGTCGAGATATTGCTTTTTTCATAGAAACATGCTAAACCAAGCACGTCGTTCTGCACAAAAACTTCCTTTCTTTTTTGTGCAACACGTCGAAAAATCTTTTTTCGGGGAAATTTTTCTCAAAAATCCGTTACGGTCGGGGGCAAAAACGCAACTTTATTGGTGAAGGGCCCCGACAAAGAAAAATTGAAAGGAGGAGTGCCTATGAAGGATGAAGTCATAATCGAACTGTTCGAAAACCGCGACGAAAAAGCGATCAAGGAGACGCAGATCAAATACGGCGCGCACTGCGATCGGCTTGCAGCGACTTATCTTCCCCAACATGAGGACCGCGAGGAGTGCGTAAACGACGCAATGCTTGCTCTGTGGAACTCGATCCCGCCCGAAAAGCCGCAAAGTCTTTTCGCCTATCTTTCGGGCATCGTCCGCAACATCGCCAAGAGCCGCAAAAGGGCAAATCTGGCCGTGAAGCGCGGCGGCGAGGTGCAAATAGTAAGCGAAGAACTGCTTGCAATTCTTGACGACGGCAGCGACCTTGCCGAAGAATTTGAGGCGCGCCGCGCGGGCGGAGTGATAAATTCATTCCTTGAGAAGTCCTCCGAAACCGAAAGAGATCTCTTCGTGCTCCGTTTCTATTTCAACGAAAGCTACCCCCGCATCAGCGAGCTCACCGGATTTTCCGAAGGAAAAACCAAAATGACGCTCTCGCGGATGAAAAAGAAACTGAAAGAAGAATTAAGAAAGGAAGGTTTTATTGTATGAAAAAGACGAATGACGAAAGACTTCTCGATTCCCTCGACTATATCGACGAGAAATTCATATCGAGAGCCGAGAAATATTACAGTTCCAAGCCCGCAGCCAACCTCGCGCGCGATAGATTTGCAAAGAGAAACCGTATTCTCAAAATAGCCGTCGCCGTCGCGGCGTGTCTTGTGCTCCTTGCGGTAGCGATCCCCACGGTGGGTGTCGTGATGAATAATCTCGAAGAGGACCCCGCCGGAAGCCTCGTCATCGAGCACAGCGGATACACTCCGCCCACTGACGTGCGCGCGGACGATACAAACTCCGAAATCGAGACCCCGCCCGAGCACGACGGTAGTAAAGGGCTTATTTACGAGATCAACGAGGACGGAAAGAGCGTAACCTGGATCTCCTTCGGCTCCTGCACGGACGAGGAGGTCAGAATCGCTTCGCATTATAACGGCTTGCCCGTTGTTGCAATGGAATTGAAGGCTTATTGGGAAGCTGTCAGACAACCGGACGGCATTCACATAAACATAAAAGAGAATTATTTCGTATACGGAAGCAAATACGCCAAGAGCCTGATCATTCCCGATACGATTGAAAAATTCGACTTTACCGTTGTGGAAAAATGCCAAAACCTTGAAAGCATTTATATCGGCGCGGGTATCACCCATAAGCTGTGCTGGCTTCTTTCGACCGGCGAAGGAGAAAATATCAACAAAATCGAGATTTCGCCGGATAACCCAAAATATATGAGCGTTAACAACTGCATCATTGAAAAAGCAACGAAAACCCTTGTGCGCGGATGCAAAACCAGCATCATCCCCGATGACGGAAGCGTTGAGATCATCGGAAATAATGCATTTGAAGGAGTTACGGGTCTGAAGAACATTACCATACCCGATTGCATAAAGGTTATAGATTCTCATGCTTTTGCAATGTGCATAGACCTTGAAAGCATTGTTCTGCCTGCGGGGCTTGAAAGAATGGAATTCTTCGCATTTGAAGGGTGCCAAAAGCTTATCAGTGTGGATTTGAGCGGTCTTGAAGTTATTCCGATGAATGCATTCTACAGCTGCAGCAAGCTTGCCGAGGTAAAAGGCATTGAAAAAGTCACGGAGATCGGCGAAGGGGCATTTTCCTTCTGCCGTTCCCTTGAAAACTTCACCCTCGGCAAGGGCTTAAAGAAGATAGGAGAACACGGACTCGCCCATTCCGTAGGTTCGATCAACTACGAGGGCACCGTGGAGGAGTGGAAAGCCGTTGAAAAGGGCGCGATCTGGAACGGTTTTTCGACGGCATCATACCTTTCAAAGGTCATTTGCTCCGACGGAGTTGTGACAGAATCTTCAATGACTCAGCAGGAATATCGGGAAAGTAAAAATCAGAATCAAGAATAAATCGAACCCCCGCCCTCCGAATTTCGGAGGCGGGGGATTTTGTTGGTTGCATTAACGGAATATCTAATAACGAAATTATTACCGTAGGGGACGGCGTAGCGTAACGGCGACGCCGTCCCCTACAATGATAATTTTATTATTACATATTGGTATTGTTTTGCTATAATTTTGACATTCAAAAAGTCGAATAATGAAGTTTGCGATCTAAAATAAAGCCCTCCCGCTTGCGGGAGGGTTGGGTGGGCAGTCAGCGACACACGAGATCCTTCCCACCGCGCAAAATCCAAAGCGAAATATAATAAAAATCGAAAATTTTCGCCCAAACCGGGCGGAAATTCACCTTAATTATTCATTATTCATTATTCATTAGCGAAGCGACTTCATTTTTCATTAAAAAGGGTGACAGAGCGCAATACTTCCCTACATTCGGGAAGTATTGACTCTGTCCAAAAATCCGAAGCAAGCTTCGTATTTTTTAAGCGCAGTAGCGAAAGCTGAAGCTTTCGCATTAGTCCGAGGCTTCGCCTCGTGCTCCACCACCTTTTGGAAAAGGGGGGCGAAAACTTCCCGCTGCTGTTATCTTTAATTTGATCGAAAATTTTCGAGCAAAGCGAGAAAATTAACCTTAAACTTGCCGCAGGCAAATTTAACTCGGCGACAGCCGACCTTAACTCGCGCGAAGCGCGATCTTAACTCGGACGAAGTCCGATCTTAACTTTTCAAAAAGTCATCAAGCTCACTCTTAATCACGCTCACCTGCGGCCCATACACGACCTGCACTCCGTTTCCGCGCTTGATCACTCCCGCCGCTCCGCTCTTTTTGAGAAGCGAATCGGTAACCAGTTGCGAATCCTTGACCGTTACGCGGAGGCGCGTCGCGCAGCAATCGACGTTCTTGATATTATCTTTGCCGCCGAGTCCGCGCACGATCAGCGACGATGTGCTCTCAAGTCCGACGTCAGCCGCGCTCATCTCGGGTTCACCCGCGACCTCGGCGCGTTTTTTCTCGTTATAATCGGCACGCGTATAAAGCTTGGTCTCGCCGTCCTCCTCCCGGCCGGGCGTGACGTAGTCAAATTTCCTTATCATAAATCTGAAAAGCAGGAAATAGAGGATAAAATACGCGATTCCGATGGGAATTATCGCGATCCAATTCGTTTTTTCGTTGCCCTGGAGCACGCCGAACAGCAAAAGGTCGATGATTCCGCCCGAGAAAGTCATTCCGACGCCGACGTTAAAGACGTGAGTGAACATATAGGAAAGTCCCGCGAAGAGCGAATGGAAAAGGTAGAGCACGGGCGCGACGAAGAGGAAGGTGAACTCGATCGGCTCGGTGATTCCCGTCAGCATAGCCGTCAGCGACGCCGAGAGCAGAAGTCCGCCCGCGACTTTGCGCTTTTCGCGCTTGGCGGTCGTATACATCGCAAGTGCCGCGCCGGGCAAGCCGAAGATCATAAAGGGAAATTTACCCGACATGAATCTTGTTGCCGATACCGAAAAGACCTCTGTCGCGGGGCTCGCAAGCTCGGCGAAGAAGATGTTCTGCGCGCCCATGATGAGATTTCCGTCCACCATCGCGCTTCCGCCGACTCCCGTTTGCCAGAAAGGCAGATAAAACACGTGGTGAAGTCCGAAAGGAATCAGAATTCGCTCGATAAATCCGTAGATCGCCGTGCCGATATAGCCCGAATTGAGCACAAGATTGCCGAGCGCGAAGATAGCCTCCTGAATGAAGGGCCAGACGAAGAACATCACCGCGCCGACCGCGACGTAAACGACCGTCGAAATGATCGGAATGAATCTCGTGCCGCCAAAAAAGGAAATGACGGTGGGGAGCTTGATCTTATAAAACTTATTGTGAAGCGCGGCGACGCCGAGTCCGACGATGATTCCGCCGAAAACACCCATCTGGAGCGAATTTATGCCGACGACCTGCGCGATACTTCCCTCGTGCAGACTTCCGTCCGTCGCCTTGCCCGTCAGATCGAGCAAAGTCGAGATCGTGGCGTGCATTACGAAAAACGCGATCGCCGCCGAGAGAGTTGCGGTCGCCTTTTCGCTTTCCGCCATTCCGAGAGCGACGCCCATTGCGAAAATTATCGGCAGATTGTCAAAAATTATCGAGCCGACCGCCGAAAGGACGGTCAGAACCGAATTGAGGACCGTTCCCTCGCCGAGGACGTTTTCGAGCCCGTAGCTTTCGATCATCGCCGCGTTGGTCAGCGAAGCGCCGACACCGAGCAGAAGTCCCGCTATCGGCAAAAGCGCGATCGGGAGCATAAATGACCGCCCGACCCTTTGAAGCACTCCGAAAAGCCTCGAATCCCGCTTTTCGGGAGCAGTTTTTGTTACGTTCATGTTATAATAATTCCTTTCTTTTTACCCATATTAAGTAAAATGCGGTGTATGCGAGTGAAAATATTAGCTAATAAAATAAAGTTTTATAGAATACACCGCAAATTATAATCAATTCAACAAATAATTTTTGCATTGAACGATATTTAGAAAAATGCGCGAAACTACTAATCAGCCTTCCCCGGTGGGGAAAGGTGTCACGAAGTGACGGATGAGGCGTTTCAATAAGATACTGTTTTTCGAGCGAAGCGAGAAAATCTTCCCGTTTTGATAGCTGAAAATTATATCATAAATTATAAGTAGGGCGAAATTCGTTGCATATCGGTTCGCACTTAGTTTAGTCAGTGCAAACTATATCGTGTGTTATCTTTTGGAAGATTTTCGCTAACGCGAAAAACGATATCTTATTAGGCACCTCATTCGTCACTTCGTGACACCTTCCCCCACTGGGGAAGGCTGATTTATAATTTCGTATAATATTTCTAAACGTCGTAAATAGGTTTAACTATAAATAGCGACAAATATATTTTGTTATGAATTCTCTAATGTGCCAAATACAATGCCACATCCTTGCCGCCGCGCGCGGTTCCTTTTTGAATTTTTATCTCGCAGGAGCACTTGTTTTCGGTTATCAGCATGATGACCGAGTCGCAGAGCCCCGCGGCGCGGATCTTTTCGAAATCGGCGCGGCAGAGTGGCTGTCCCGCCGCGACCGTCTGCCCCGGCTTTACCATCGGCTCAAAAGCTCCGCCAAGGCTCATCGTATCGACGCCGATATGCACCAGAAGATCGAAATCATCCGATTCGATCGAATACGCGTGTCCGTTTTCGCTGACCGTGCCGACCACACCGCCCGCGGGCGCAAAAACCGTCCCGCCCTGCGGCTTCACGGCAAATCCATCGCCGAGCATACCCGATGCAAACACCTCGTCGGGAACCTTTTCAAGCCCCACCACCTCGCCGTCGGCGGGAGAAAAAATAGAATTCTTCATCTTTTTTTAGTTCCTTTCTGTCACGCTTCGCGTGAGTTAATATTGCCTGCGGCAAGTTAAGATCGCGCAAGCGCGAGTTAATGTTGCCTTCGGCAAGTTTGAAGGTAAATTTCCGCATGAGCGGAAATTTTTCTATTTTATTAATCTGAAAATTTTTGCCTTCGGCGAAAATTCACCATAACTTCGCCAAAGGCGAATTTTAACTCGCGCTTGCGCGACCTTAACTCTCGCGAAGCGAGATATTAACTTGCCGAAGGCAACATTAACTCGCGAGGAGCACTCATTCCATCCCTCTTATCCTCTCCTTAACCCTCGCGATATACGGCGGCGAGACCGACAGCTCGTCGATTCCGAGCGAGATCAGCCGCTCGGTGAGGTCCTCGTCCGCCGCCATTTCGCCGCAGATGCCGATCCACTTGCCTTCGCCCGCCGCGTGAATGCCCTGTGCCGCCATTTTTATCAGACGAAGCACCGGCTCGATGCCGTCACCGTCCGAAAGATAGGAGAGGCGGTGATTCTGCCTGTCCGCCGCCATCGTGTACTGGAACAGATCGTTCGTGCCGACCGAGAAAAAGTCGCACTCACTCGCCAAAGTTTCCGCCATTATCGCCGCCGCGGGGGTCTCGATCATAATTCCGAGTCCGATATTTTCGTCAAAATCGACCTCCTCGAAGCGCAGGCGGTTCTTTTCCTCCGAAAGAATGCGCCGCGTCTGCCTGATCTCCTCGATATTCGTCACCATCGGGAGCATTATCGAGATGTCCCCGAAAGCCGAGGCTCGCAGTATCGCGCGAAGCTGGCGGCGGAAAACGTCACTTTTGGCAAGACAAAGTCTGATCCCGCGCATTCCGAGCGCGGGGTTGTCCTCCTCGCCAAACGAAAGCGAAGGAAGTATCTTGTCCGCGCCGATATCGAGCGTTCTGATCACCACGGGTCCGTTTTTTTGAGCAAAAAGCCGCGCGACCGAGGAATACGCCTCGAATTGCTCGTCCTCGCCGGGCAGATCATCCCGCCCGATGAAGAGAAATTCGCTGCGGAAAAGTCCGATTCCCTCCGCGCCCATCTTATGTGCAGCCATTGCCTCGCCCGGCGAGCCGATATTTGCGTAAAGCGCGATCCGCTTGCCGCTTTTCGTGACCGCGGGAAGGGCGGTCAGAGTCCGCAGGCGGCTCGCCTCAGCCTCTTTTTTCTCCTTTTTTTCGGCAAAACGGAGCATTTCCTCGGGCGTGGGATTGATAAAAAGGCATCCCGCCGAGGGGTCGATCACCGCGGGCGCGCCGTCGTATTCCTCGCCGATCTCCTCGGCGCGGACGAGGGCGGGAATGTCCATCGCGCGCGCAAGAATTGCCGTGTGCGAGTTTACCGAGCCCGCAAAAGTGACGAACCCCGCCACGCCCGAGGTGTCAAGATTTGCCGTGTCGCCGGGCGAGAGATCGCGGCAGATCGGAATTATCTGCTCGCCCGAGGCGCGTTTTTCTTCATTTTTGCCGACGATCACCGAATAAACGCGCTTTGCGATGTCCCTCATATCGGCTCCGCGTGCGGCAAGATACTCGTCGTCGAGCTTCTCGAAGATCGCGGCAAGCGACTCGCCCGCACTCAGCACAGCCTCGGCGGCGGGTGTGCCGGATTCGATCGCGGCGTTTACCGAATCGACGAAATCGGGGTCACAGAGCAGCATTTCGTGGATCTCGAAGATCGCCGCCGCTTCCCTGCCCGCGCTATGAAGCATCTTCCTGTAAAGCGCGCGGCTTTCCTCCTTCGCCTTTTCGATTGCCGCCGCGAAGATCCTCTTTTCGCGCTCCTCGCCGAGATACTCGATTTTTTCCTTCACTTTTTCCTTGCCGACGAAGTGAAGCCTGCCGAAACCGACCGAATTTCCGATTCCTATCCCGTAAATGACCCTGTGGCGCGTGGCAGTCGGCAATTTTTTAAGAATTTCACTCATCCGACACTCTCGCGGCAAACGGTATGAAGCTTTTCCGCCGCCTCGCGCTCATCGGGGCCGTTGATGAGAAAGGTGATCGTGTCGCCCTTGCGCGCGCCGAGGCTCATAAGCGAGATCAGCCGCTTTGCGTCCGCCTCCTTTGCTCCGTCGGGAGATATTTTTCTGATCAGGATATCCGACGAAAAGTGCTTAGCCGCGCTGACGATCGCCCCCGCAGGACGCGCATGAAGCCCGCCGACACAGCCCAGTGTATGATCAAAGCTTTGCATTCTCTTTACCTTCGCTTTCGTTGTTTGTAATTATTATTTTTCCCGCGCGGGAAAAATATTCACGTTTTGAATTTTTGATAAATAAAAAAAACTGAAGTTTTGGTCAACCTTTTTCAAGAAGTTCACACTTGCCTGCGGCAAGCTGCGACTCTGTCACCCTTTGCCCAATGAAAATATTACAATTAACAACGCCCATAAGTAAGAATTAATTTATCATCGTAGGGGACGGCGCCTCGACGTCCCTTGCCCAATAAAACTATTGAAGCATATTATATCAAGAAAATATTTTT